>JAQVTF010000044.1 GCA_028700185.1 Desulfobacteraceae bacterium
GACGAGATCGCGCCCAAGAACATCATGCTCATCGGCCCCACCGGCGTGGGCAAGACCGAGATCGCCCGGCGCCTGTCCCGGCTCACCGATTCGCCCTTCATCAAGGTGGAGGCGAGCAAGTTCACCGAGGTCGGCTACGTGGGCCGGGACGTGGAATCCATGGTGCGCGACCTGGTGGAACTCACCGTGGCCGAGCTGCGCATCCGGGCCCAGGAGGCCGTCCAGGCCAAGGCCCGGGAGGTGGCCGAGGAGCGGATGCTCGACCTGCTGCTGCCCGGGGGGACCCGGGACGGGCGTCTGGAGACGGTGGAAGACGGCAATGCCACCCGCGAGAAGCTGCGGCGCCTGCTGCGTGAGGGTAAACTGGACGAACGCACCGTGGAGCTGGAGACCAGCGTGTCCAAGCAGCCCATGGTGGAGATTTTCTCCAATGCCGGCATGGAGGAGCTGGGATTCAACTTCAAGGACATGCTCGGCAACCTCATGCCCAAGCAGACCCGTCGCCGCCGGGTGACGGTGGCCGAGGCCATGGACCTGCTCACCCAGGAAGCGGCCCAGGACATGGTGGACATGGACCAGGTGAAGACCGAGGCCCGGGAGAAGGTCGAACAGAGCGGAATCGTGTTTCTCGACGAAATCGACAAGATCGTGGGGCGCGATGGCGGCAGCGGCCCGGACGTGAGCCGGGAAGGGGTCCAGCGGGACCTGTTGCCGTTGGTGGAGGGGGCCACCGTGGCCACCAAGTACGGACCGGTGCGCACCGACCACATCCTTTTCATCGCATCGGGTGCCTTCCACGCCATCAAACCTTCGGACCTGATCCCCGAGCTTCAGGGGCGCTTTCCCATCCGGGTGGAACTCGACGCCCTGGGCCGGGAGGAGTTCGCCCGGATCCTCACCGAGCCCCAGAATGCCCTGCTGCGCCAGTACGCGGCCCTGCTGGCCACCGAGGGGGTGACGGTGACCTTCGCCGATTCGGCGGTGGCCGCCCTGGCGCGCATCGCCGAGGAGGTCAACCAGGCCACCGACGACATCGGCGCCCGGCGCCTGCACACCCTGATGGAGTGCCTGTTGGAGGAAGTGCTTTTCGCCGCCCCGGAAATGGCCGGTCAGACCGTGGCCATCGACGAGCCATACGTGGTGGAAAAGCTGCAAAGGATCCAGCAGGACGAGGATTTGCGGCGGTATATTCTTTGATGATGGTGGCGGTCGGATCGATCCGACGGATCGGAAAAATACTATAAAATAACGGAATCGACGCCATGACCCCCAACGTTGCCGATATTCTCGTCGAAGCCCTGCCGTACATCCGGCGTTTTCACGGCATGACCGTGGTGATCAAGTACGGCGGCCATGCCATGGTGGACGAGCAGCTGAAAAGCGATTTCGCCCGGGACGTGACCCTGCTCAAATTCGTGGGCCTCAACCCGGTGATCGTCCACGGCGGCGGGCCCCAGATCAACCAGATGCTGGACCGCATGGGGATCCAGCCCCGGTTCGTGCGCGGCATGCGCCTCACCGACGAGGACACCATGGACGTGGTGGAGATGGTCCTGGGGGGCAAGGTCAACAAGGCCATCGTCAACCAGATCAACCAGCACGGCGGCCGGGCCGTGGGCCTCTGCGGCAAGGACGGGGACCTGATCCGGGCCGAAAAGATGCGCATCGTGAAACCGGCGGAAAACGGGATGCCGCCGGAGATCATCGACCCGGGCCTGGTGGGCGAGGTGACCGGCGTGGACCCCAAGATCATCCACACCCTCACCGGCCAGGGGTTCATTCCGGTGATCGCCCCGGTGGGGGTCGGGGAGGCGGGGGAGACCTACAACATCAACGCCGACCTGGTGGCCGGCCGTATCGCCATGGCCCTGAACGCCGGGCGCTTGATCCTGATCACCGATGTGGACGGGGTCAAAGACGCCGACGGCCGGTTGATCTCGTCCATCGACCAGGCCACGGCGCGGCGGATGATCGCCGAGGGGCTCATCACCGGGGGGATGATCCCCAAGGTGGAATGCGCTCTGACGGCCCTGGCCGGCGGCGTGGAGAAGGTGCCCATCATCAACGGACGACGGCGCCACGCCATTTTGCTGGAGCTGTTCACCGACAGCGGCATCGGCACCGAGGTGACCCTTTGAGCGCCGGCGTAGGAGAAAAGGATTGAACCGCGAAGTTCGCGAAGAACGCGAAGTAAAACAAGTTTTTGTTGGCCCGGAGGGCCCAAAAAGACTTTCTTTGCGTTTTTCTTGGCGGCCTTGGCGTGCTTGAGTGAGCGTAGCGAACGGGCGGTTACAAATTAAGATTGAGCCGCGAAGAACGCGAAGAAGAACATGTTTACAAATGGATCGAGGCGAATAGCCACTTGAGAGGCATCATGGAACAGCAGACGATCATTGAGCAGGCCGAAGCGGTCATGGCCACCACCTACAAGCGGTTTCCGGTGGTGCTGACCCGCGGCGAGGGATGCACGGTCTGGGACGCCCAGGGCCGGGCCTACACCGATTTTATCGCCGGCATCGCCGTTTGCAGCCTCGGCCATTGCCACCCGGCCGTCACCGAGGCCATCTGCCGTCAGGCGGGCACCCTGTGCCACGTGTCCAACCTCTACTACACCGTGCCTCAGGTGGAACTGGCGCGCTGGCTGGTGGATCACAGCTTCGCCGATCGGGTGTTCTTCTGCAACTCGGGCGCCGAGGCCAACGAAGCGGCCATCAAGCTGGCGCGCAAGTACTTTTTCGACCGCGGCCAGCCGGAGCGTTACCATATCGTGGCCATGAACCAATCATTTCACGGCCGCACCCTGGGCACGCTCTCGGCCACCGGCCAGGAAAAGATCCGCAAGGGTTTCGCCCCGGTGCTGGAGCGTTTCGACTTCGTGCCCTTCGGGGACATCGAGGCTTTGCGCCGAACGGTGAGCGAGGACACCTGCGCCGTGATGCTCGAGCCGATCCAGGGGGAAGGCGGGGTGAACTGCCCGCCGCCGGGGTATCTGGCCGAGGTGCGCGCGTTGTGCGATCGGGTGGGGGCGCTGCTGATTTATGACGAGATCCAGACCGGCATGGGCCGCACCGGGACCCTTTTCGCCTACATGCACGAGGACATCGCGCCGGACATCATGACCTTGGCCAAGGCCCTGGCCAACGGGTTGCCCATCGGCGCCATGTGCGCCCGGGAAGCCGTGGCGGCGGCGTTCACCCCCGGGGCCCATGCCACCACCTTCGGCGGCACGCCCCTGGTCACCGCCGCGGCCCTGGCCACCGCCCGTACCCTGGTGGACGGCGGTGTGCTGGAAAACGGCCGGGCCATGGGCGACTATTTCAAAACGGCCCTGGAAGGTCTTCGGTCGCGGCATGGGGTTATTGTGGACGTCCGGGGCCGGGGCCTGTTGCTGGGCGTGGAGCTGGACCGGGAGGGGGCGCCGGTGGTCAATGCCTGCCTGGAAAAGGGATTTCTTGTCAACTGTATCCAAGACAAGGTGTTGCGCCTGGCCCCGCCGTTGGTCGTGGGCAGGGAACAGATCGACGCCCTGGTCGCCTGCCTGGACCAGGTGCTGCCTTAGGGGGAAACCATGAAAAGAGACCTGCTGGCCCTCACCGACCTGAGCGCCGAGGAGATGCAGCGGCTCATCGATCGCGCCATCGAATTGAAAGCGCGCCGACAGCGGGGCATCCTGGATCGTCCCCTGACGGGAAAGACCGTGGGCTTGCTCTTTGACAAGGCTTCCACCCGCACCCGGGTTTCCTTCGAGGCCGCGGCCAATCGGCTGGGGGGTGGGTCGATCTTCATCTCGGCCGGTGACACCCAGTTGGCCCGCAACGAACCCATCGCCGATACGGCGCGGGTGCTGGGGGGGTATCTCGATGCCCTGGTGATCCGGACCTACGCCCAACAGACGGTGGCCGACTACGCGCGGCATGCCGCCGTGCCGGTGATCAACGCCCTCACCGACGACTATCATCCCACCCAGATCCTCGCCGACCTGATGACGGTGGTGGAGGTCCGGGGCGGTTTCGAGGGGCTTCGGATCGCCTGGGTGGGCGACGGCAACAACATGGCCAACAGCTGGCTCAATGCCGCCGCCGTTCTCGGTCTCGAACTGGCCCTGGCCTGTCCCGAGGGCTACCTGCCCCGAACCGATTTGATCGAAAAGGCCCGGCGCGCTTCAGGCGCCAAGGTCACGTTGAGCGTTGATCCGAGGGAAGCCGTGGCCGGTGCCGACGTGGTGAACACCGACGTGTGGGCCAGCATGGGCCACGAGGGGCAGGAAGCCGAGCGGGCCACGGCTTTCGCCGGGTTCACGGTGGACAGCGCCCTCATGGCCCTGGCCGCCCGGGAGGCGGTGGTGCTCCACTGTCTGCCGGCCCACCGCGGCGAGGAGATCACGGCCGAGGTGCTGGAGGGGCCGCAATCGGCCGCTTGGCGGCAGGCGGAAAACAAGATGCACATGGCCGCGGCGATCCTGGAGTGGGTGGTGGGGGGCGTTGAAACTTGAAACTGGAAATTTGAAACTTGGTTGCGGTGCTTCGAGGCGGGTTTGTCGGACGGGTCCGACCCGTCCGACCGGTCTGATTTTTGGTTTTTTCTGTAAAACTTTTGTCTTTCGAAGGAGCTTCTCACTGTGGACAGCAACCCCAAGGTCAACAAGGTCGTGCTCGCCTACTCGGGCGGGTTGGACACCAGCGTCATTCTCAAGTGGCTCATCGAGACGTACGGCTGCGACGTGATCACCTTCTCGGCCGACATCGGCCAGATCGATTCCATGGATGACGTCGAGGCCAATGCCCGCCGCACCGGGGCGAGCCGGGTGTACATCGAGGATCTCAGGGAGGAATTCGTCCGGGACTTCGTATTTCCCGCCTTCCGGGCCAACGCCATCTACGAGGGGCAGTACCTGCTGGGCACCTCCATCGCCCGGCCCCTCATCGCCAAGCGGCAGATGGAAATCGCCGCCGCCGAAAACGCCGATGCCGTGAGCCATGGGGCCACGGGCAAGGGCAACGATCAGGTGCGCTTCGAGCTGACCTACCTGGCCATGAACCCGAAGATCCGCATCATCGCCCCCTGGCGCGAGTGGGATCTCAACAGCCGCACCGCCCTGGTGGCCTTTGCCCAGCGCCACGGGGTCAAGGTGCCCACCACGCCCAAGAAGCCGTACAGCACCGATGCCAACCTGCTGCACATCAGCTACGAGGGCGGCATCCTGGAAGATCCCTGGCAGGCTCCCGACGAGGAGATGTTCCAGTTGACCCGCTCGCTCCAAGACGCCCCCGGCGAGGCCCGGGTCATCGAGATCACCTTTGCTC
Organism: Desulfobacteraceae bacterium; assembly: GCA_028700185.1. GTDB lineage: Bacteria > Desulfobacterota > Desulfobacteria > Desulfobacterales > UBA2174 > UBA2174. The sequence continues at coordinate 5,304 of JAQVTF010000044.1, forward strand.
AGGGCAACCCGGTGGCCATCGACGGCATCGAGATGTCGCCGGCCGAAATCCTGGCCGAACTCAACCGCCTCGGTGGTGAGCACGGCATCGGCCGGGTGGACCTGGTGGAAAACCGGTTCGTGGGGATGAAGTCCCGGGGCGTGTACGAGACCCCGGGGGGCACGATTCTGAGAGCCGCCCACATGGCCATGGAATCCATCACCCTGGACCGCGAGGTGATGCATCTGCGCGACAGCCTGATTCCTAAGTACAGCCAGCTCATCTACAACGGGTTCTGGTTTTCTCCCGAGATGCGCCTGCTGCAGAACCTCATGGATCAGGCCCAGGCCAACGTGTCGGGGAAGGTGCGCCTGGAACTGTTCAAGGGCAACTGCCGGGTCCTGGGGCGCCGGAGCGATCTTTCCCTCTACCGGGAGGATTTCGCCACCTTCGAAGCCGACGAGGTCTATCGCCAGAAGGATGCCGAAGGGTTTATCCGGCTCAACGCCCTGCGCCTGCGCATCGCCAAGATGGTGCAGGGGTGAAACGGGGACTGTTCCGCTTGGCCAACCGGCCGAATCCGGTTGCGACGGGCAAGTTGCTCAAAATTTAGAACGGAAATTGTTCAAATGACCGAAAAACCATGGGACGGCCGTTTTGCCGAAAAAACCGACCGCCTGGTGGAAGCCTTCACCAGCTCCCACCAGGTGGACCGGCGCCTCTACCGCCATGACATCGAAGGCAGCGTGGCCCATTGCCGCATGCTGGCCAAGGTGGGGGTGATCAGCGAAGGGGAAGCCGGCGACCTGGTGACCGGGCTGATGCGTATCGGCCGGGACATCGAGCGGGGGCGGTTCGAGTTTTCCGACAGCCTTGAAGACATCCACATGCATATCGAGGCCCGGCTGCTCCAGGACGTGGGCAAGGTGGCCCAGAAGCTGCACACCGCCCGCAGCCGCAACGACCAGGTGGCCCTTGACACGCGGCTCTTCGCGCGCGAAGAGACCCGGGCCGTCATCGCCCAACTCCGGGGACTGCGCCGGGTGGTGGTGGATCTGGCCGGCGCCCACACCGGCACCTTCATGCCGGGTTACACCCACCTGCAGCGCGCCCAGCCGGTACTCCTGGCCCACCACCTGATGGCCTACTACGAAATGTTCACCCGGGACCAGGCCCGTTTCGCGGACGCCCTCCAGCGCATCGACGTGATGCCCCTGGGCGCCGCGGCCTTGGCCGGGACCACCTATCCCATCGATCGGCACTACACCGCGGAACTTCTGGGCTTCAGCGAGGTGGCGGCCAATAGCATGGACGCGGTGAGCGACCGGGATTTCATCCTCGAGTTTCTTTCGGCGGCCAGTATCGCCATGGTGCACCTGTCCCGGCTGTCCGAGGAGCTGGTGCTGTGGAGCACCGCCGAGTTCGGCTTCATCGAACTGCCCGATGCCTTCGCCACCGGCTCGAGCATCATGCCCCAGAAGAAGAACCCGGACGTTCCCGAGTTGATGCGGGGCAAGGCCGGTACCGTTTTCGGCGATCTCATGGCGCTGCTGACCCTGGTCAAGGGGCTGCCTCTGGCCTACAACCGGGACATGCAGGAGGACAAGGCGCCGCTGTTCCGGTCGGTGGATACCCTGCGCGCCTGTCTGGAGATCACCGCCCGCATGCTGCCCCGGATCCGGTTCCGCGACGATCGCCTGCGCCAGGCCACCGAACACGGCTTTTTCAACGCCACCGATCTGGCCGATTACCTGGTGGGCCAGGGGGTGCCGTTTCGCAAGGCCCACGCCTGCGTCGGCCAGGCGGTGGCCTATGGGCTGGAGCACGGAAAGGAACTCCACGAACTCAGCCTGGAGGAGCTGCGCAACTTCGCCTCGGTGGTGGGGCCGGAAATTTTCGAACTGCTCACGGTGGAGCAGATGATCAATCGGCGCCGGTCCTACGGCGGCACCGCCGCCGAGCAGGTGGAAGCGGCCATCGCCGAGGCCCGTCGGCGGCTTGACGGGGAAACAGAGGTTCCGAAATGACCGCCCGCCGCCGTCGGGGCGCCGGGTGGCCCTGGATCGTCTTTCTCCTCGTTGGCGCTGGTGTCTTGGCCTGCCTGGGGGGATGCGGCCGCAAGGGACCGCCCGTGGCCCCCCAATGGGTGGCCCCGGTGGCCGTTTCGGATCTGACGGCCAGGGTGGACAAGGGCCAAGTGACCTTGAACTGGAGCGTACCGGCCGCAAAGGATGCCCCGCGGCCGGAGGGTTACCGGATTTACCGGGCCGACCTGGGACCGGCGGACTGTGCCGACTGCCCTCTGCTGTTCGCCAAGATCGGTGAGTTGCCCTTGGATACCCGCCGGCAACCGGCCCCGGATGAGCCGTGGCGCCTCTCCTGGCAGGACGGGCCGGCGCCCGGCGTGCGCTACGTGTACAAGGTGTCCGCCTACGGCCGGGGGCAAGAGACGTTGGATTCGAACCTGGTTGGCGTTCAGCCGTGAAAACCCTGCCCACCACCCCCATCCCCTTTGCCAAAATGAACGGGGCGGGAAACGACTTCATCCTCATCGACAACCGCCGCGGGGAGATCGGGCCGGAGGCGGCCGAGCTGGCCCGGCGGGTCTGCCACCGGCGCCTGGCGGTGGGGGCAGACGGATTGATCCTCATCGAGCCCAGCGAATCGGCGGATTTCGCCTGGCGCTTTTTCAACAGTGACGGCAGTCTGGCCGAGATGTGCGGCAACGGGGCCCGCTGTGCGGCCCGGTTTGCCCATCTTCACGGGATCGCCGGCCCGACGATGCGATTCGAGACCCTGGCGGGACTGATCCGGGCCGAGCTCCGGGGCAACGAGGTGGCCGTTGGCATCACGCCCCCGCTGTTGGTGGGCCTGGATGTGGCCCTGGCCGTTTCCACGGGCACGTTACGGGTGGACTGCCTGGATACCGGGGTCCCCCACGCGGTGGTTTTCGTGGATGATCCAGCGGCGGTGGACGTGCGGGCCCTGGGCCGGGAGATTCGTTTTCACCGGCGGTTCGCGCCGGCGGGAACCAACGTGAATTTCGCCGGGGTCAAGGAACCTGGACGGTTGGCCCTGCGCACCTACGAACGGGGTGTGGAAGATGAAACCCTGGCCTGCGGCACCGGCGCCACGGCGGCCGCCCTGGCGGCGGCGCGGCGGTTCGGGTGGGCCTCACCGGTTTCGGTGGATACGGCCAGCGGCCGTCGGCTCACCGTTTCGTTTGTCGTGGACGGGGATGGATTTCGGGACCCATGGCTCCAGGGGGACGCTCGGCTGGCGTGCAGCGGCCTGCTGAGCCCCGAGGCCTGGGCGGACTAGGCCGTGAACCCGGGCCGCGACGCCACCTGGCACCTGGCCTTTATCGGGATCGGTGCCAACCTGGGAGATCCCCTGGCGGCGTGCCACGCCGGTATCGAGGCCATGGCGGCCGCGGGAATCGGGCGCGTGGTGGCCGTCAGCCGGTTCTACCGTACGGCGCCCCAAGACTATGCGGACCAGGATTGGTTCGTCAACGCCGTGGCCATCCTGGAGACCCGTCTCGATCCTCAAGGGGTGCTGGCTTCACTCAAGGCCATCGAGGCGGGCATGGGGCGCGGCGGTGGCGGACCACGATTCGGCCCCCGGCCCATCGACCTGGATATCCTGCTCTACGACGACCGGGTCATGGACACCGAGCCGCTGGTGATTCCCCATCCGCGGCTCCACAAAAGGCGTTTCGTGTTGCAACCCTTGTGTGATATAGCACCCGAAATGATGCATCCCGTGCTCAAGGTGACGATGGCGGTGCTCCTGGACAGCCCCGAGATCACCATCCAGCCGGTGGAGTTGTTGGAAATTTGAAACTGGTTTTCGAGCCCCTTTGAACCTTGAATTTTGAACTTTGAACCTTTTTTTCTGGAGACTGTCTGAATGAAATTTTTCATCGATACCGCCAACATTGACGAAATCAAGGAAGCTCACAGCATGGGGATGGTGGACGGGGTGACCACCAATCCTTCGCTCATCGCCAAGGAAAAGCGCCCCTTCGAGGAGATCATCCGCGACATCTGCCAGATCGTTGACGGCCCCATCAGTGCGGAGGTCATCGCCGTGGATGCCGCTGGCATGGTGAGCGAGGCTCGCGAGCTGGCCAAGATTCATCCGAATATCGTGGTCAAAATCCCGATGCTGGTGGACGGGCTCAAGGCGGTGCGGACCCTCACCGCGGAGGGGATCAAGACCAACGTGACCCTGGTCTTCTCCCCGCTCCAGGCCCTGATGGCGGCTAAGGCGGGCGCCACCTACGTCAGCCCGTTCATCGGCCGGCTGGACGATCTGAGCCAGGACGGCCTCGATCTGGTCGAGCAAATCGTGGATATTTACGACAACTACGATTTCGGCACCGAGATCATCGTGGCCAGCATCCGCAACCCATTACACGTGTTGGAATCGGCCAGAATGGGCGCCGATATCGCCACGATTCCTTACAAGGTACTGGCCAAGCTGGCGGCCCATCCCCTCACCGACAAGGGGCTCCAGGCATTCCTGGCGGACTGGGAAAAAACCAAGTCATAGAGTGACAGGGGGGGCAGGGGAATGAAACCGCTGGCCCGATGGATCCAGCATCCGAATTTTCTGACCTTGGGGCGAATCGTCGCCGTTCCCTTGATCGTGGTGCTGATGCTGTTCCCCAACCGCGTGTGCAGCTTCCTGGCCGCGGTGCTTTTCGCCGCCGCCGCCATCACCGATTTTTTCGATGGCTACCTGGCCCGCCAGCACGGACTGGTGTCCAACTTCGGCCGGATCATGGACCCGCTGGCCGATAAGTTGTTGGTATCCTCGGCGTTCATCATGCTGGCGGGTCTTGGCTGGGCACCGGCTTGGGTGGTGTGCATCATCATCGGGCGGGAAATGGCGGTCACCGGCTTGCGCAATTTCATTGCCGAAAGCAAGGAAGACCTATCGGCCTCCAGCCTCGGCAAGTACAAGACCGGGTTTCAGATCGCAGCCATCATTCCTCTGCTGCTTCACTATCCGATCATGGGGGTCGATTTCACCCGGGTGGGCGATTTTTTTCTCTGGATCGCCTTAGTGCTGACCCTCTGGTCCGGGATCGACTATTTTGTGCGCTTCCGGCGATTGATGCAGTTTAGTTGACGTTTGTAGCGGTTACCGGTTGTTGGTCATCTGGAAAAGGCCTAAAACCCATTAACTGATAATGCTTGACAAATGGGTGCGATTATTTAAATATACCGATTCTTGACGAGCGGGAATAACTCAGTGGTAGAGTGCGACCTTGCCAAGGTCGAAGTCGCGGGTTCAAATCCCGTTTCCCGCTCCACGGCGGCATAGCCAAGTGGTAAGGCAGCGGCCTGCAAAGCCGTTATTCTCCAGTTCGAATCTGGATGCCGCCTCCATCATAAAATCAAGGGGTTGCGATGAAAATCGCAGCCCTTTTTTTGTTGCCCCCCATCGTCGTGATCAAGGTGGTGCCAACGATGATGCCGTGTTGCAATTATTTGTCTAAAATGGTACTAAAAAATGGTACTAAAATCCCATGTTTCGATGTAAAATTAATAAATTACATCTCGGACGCCATGCCTTGGGCACTAAAGGCGGCATGGTTCGGAGAGAGACTTGATGACTGGTGAGGAAACTGAAATTTCTGGAATGTTGCGCATCGCGGCACCCAAAGATCTCGCTGTGGTGCGCAAAGGCTTGCGGGACGTGGCTTCGACCATGGGGTTCAATGTTGTTGACAGCACCCGTATCGTCACTGCCGCCGTCGAAATAGCGCGGAACATCATCCACTACGCCGGTTCGGGGGAGTTGATCTGGCGGGAAGTGAAAAACGAAAAACGGAAGGGACTTCGCCTTGAATTCGTTGATCAGGGGCCCGGCATTGGCGATCCGGCGCTGGCCATGACCCCGGGCTACAGCACCTCCGGCGGCTTGGGAATGGGGCTGCCGGGGGTCAAGCGGCTGGCCGACGAGATGGAAGTCCGATCCGGGATTGGCAAGGGGACCACCGTCCTTATCACCCAGTGGTTGGTGCCGTGATCCATATAGATTATAAAATTAGGACCGAAACATTGCTCTGACCCTCCATCGCCCGGAGTCGCTTTTGATGGCCCATATCTTGATTACCGACGATGAAATTCTCATTCGGCAAATGCTCAGCCAGATGCTCACCGCCAAGGGGCACTCGTGCACAATGGCCAAGGATCCCGCCGAAGCGCGGATGCGGCTGAAAGAGACCGCCTTTGACCTGATTCTCTGCGATATCAACATGCCGGGGGAAGACGGGATGATGCTGATGCGCGACATCCTGCCACGTTACCCGGATACGGCCGCTATCATGGTGACCGGCGTCGACGACCACATCATTGCCGAACAGTTCTTTGAACTGGGGGTTTACGATTACCTCACCAAGCCCATCGATCACACCCGCGTCCTGATTGCCGTGGCCAATGCGTTGCGACGTCAGGAGCTTGAACGGATCAACCGCCAGCATCAGGCGGGCTTGGAGTCGCTGGTGGCACAGCGCACCCGGGCGCTCCAGGAGATGGTGCAAACCAAGCATGAGACCCTGGTGGGCATGGTGCATGCCATCGACGCCATCGTTGAGAACCGGGATCCGTACACCGCGGGGCACCAGCGCCGGGTGGCGGAGCTGGCCCGGGCCATGGCCGTCAAACTGAAGATGAGCGCCGCCGAGACCGAAGGGATCTTCATGGGCGGATTGATTCACGATGTGGGCAAGATTGCGGTGCCCTCCGAAATTCTGTCCAAACCGGGTCGTCTGAGTACCATCGAGTTTGAACTGATCAAACGGCACACCTCGGCCGGTTACGAGATTGTCAGGGACATTCCCTTCGATTGGCCCATCGCGGACATTGTGTATCAGCATCACGAGAAGATGGACGGCAGTGGGTATCCCCGCCAATTGACGGGATCCGAGATCGCTCCAGAGGCGCGGATCATCTGCGTGGCCGATGTTGTCGAGGCCATGGCATCGCATCGGCCCTACCGACCAGCGGTGGGCATCGAAGCGGCCCTGGCGGATATTCGCCAACACCGAGGAAGACGTTACGATCCGGATGCGGTAAGGGTCTGCCTGGAGCTTTTTGAAAAAGATGGCTATCAGTTTGAATAATATCTTTTTTTGGCGCCGTTACGGCAAACGTTCCGGGGAGAGGGCAGGGGCTTCCGGTGATGATAAGGCCGCCATTGATCGCATCGAAAAGCGGATCTGGCAACTGGTACTGCTGGCCGTGGTGGTGATTCTCTACCTCACCCTGTCCGTCATCGGCCTTCAGTTGCTCGACTATTTCGATCCGGCCAACGGAAACGGCGGTTTTCGTGAAGAAGCCCCCGTCGATCCGTTGCTTTTCCCCATGTCTCTCGGGACCCTAGTGCTCCTGTTCAGCGCTTATCTCATCATCCAACAGCGCGAACTGCTCCGAACCACCCGGCAGTTGTTTTCCGAGCGTCGGACCACCAGCGAACTGAACCGCAGTGTTGATATTCTCAGTGCCCTGCTCGAGGTGAGCTCCAGCATCAACGCCCAGAAACGGATCATGGTGATCCTGGCCACCATCGGGCGGGCGGTGCGTCAGGCCTTTCAGGCCGACCGGGTGTCGGTGATGCTGGTGGACCGGGGCGGTAAAAATCTCAAGACCATGGCGGCTGTCGGCAAGGAAAGGGACAAGGTCAAGGACGTCTTGGTGCCGCTGGGCCAAGGGGTGGCGGGGTGGGTGGTGCGCCATGGCCAGCCGCTGCTGCTCCAGGGCAAGGTGAATCCCACCGCCTTTCCCGGCTCACCCGCGAAAGACAGCGACATCAGCTCGGCCATGTGCGTGCCGCTGAAGATCGGTGAACGCTGTATCGGCGTGCTCAACGTCAACCGCATGGAGCGACACGGCGAGTTTGCCGTCCACGACCTCAGGCTGCTGTCGGTGTTTGGTAATTCAGCGGCCACCGCGCTCAACAACGCCCTTCTCTATCATCGTCGCAAGGAACAGATTCGGCTCAAATCGGTGGTCGAACAGCTACACTCGCCCCGGGTGGTTCACGAACTCATCGACAAAGCCGACCAACTGGTGGCGCCCGGAGGACTGCGCGAGCGGCGCACCATTGGCACGTTGTTCGCTGATATCCGTGGATTTTCCGAGATGTCGGCCCTCATCGATCCCGAGTTGATGATGGCCTTTCTCGACGCTTTTTATGCACGGATGGCCCAGGCAGTGACCGACAACGAAGGTACCTTGGACAAGTTCATCGGCGATGAAGTCATGGCCTTTTTCGGCGCTCCCGAGCCATTGGAAAACGTGTCCCTCAACGCGCTGCAGACCGCCATCGAAATGATGATTTTTTTCGGTTGGCTCAGAGAAAGCTTCAGCCTGCGTCAGCCGCAATTCGAACGCGTGGGATTGGGTATCGGGATCAATACCGGTCCGGTGATCGTCGGCAGTGTCGGTTCACGGCAACGCTCCGAGTACACCGTGATCGGCGATGCGGTCAACCTGGCGCGCCGGCTTTGCGGGCATGCTCGGTCAGGCGAGATCCTGGTGGGGGAAATCACCCGTGAACAGGTGTCCGACAACGTGAGTAGTCATTTTGTCGGGGAGGTGGAATTCAAAGGTTTTTCCCATGCAAAACCGGTCTATCGCATCGATTGGCAGTGACGCCAAGAACTTGAGGCCAGCCCCCACCCTGGGGAGCCAGCCCGGATTTGCTCAAGAAAACCGACTCTTTCAGCCGGCTACGCTTTTTTTGCGCAGTTTGGTCACGGGGCGGGGGGCAGCGGCTTTGACGGCGATGCCGCTCTTGTTCTTTTCGACTTCAAAGGCTTGTCCCTCCTTCAACCCGTAGTATTCCACCAGGTTTTTGGGAACAATGAGACTGCCCCGCTTGTTGACGACGATGGTCGTCTTGGGAACCTTGCCACTGGCGCGGCCGCTCTTGATCTCAGGGATCTTGCCGGCGTTCATCAAGGCGTTGGTATAGGCGACTTTGAGCTGGGTCGAAGTTTTGAACCCGAAGTAATCCATGATTTCTTTTTGGGGGACTTCGTCTTGAACCATTTTTAGCAAAACTTCTTCATCGATTTTTTTTTTCGGCGGCATCTGGTTCTCTCCTTTTTACAATGATGATATGTAGACGCTGAAGCGATAACATATAAATTCGCAAATGGCCAGAATTTATTCGACTTTACCTGGGGATTGACCGTCTTTTCCCTAATGTGAATCCATCGTTTCATCAGACCCGAGCAAACGTTAAGTTCGACTCCGCGATACGAACAACGCTCCACTGGCTGTTGACGCCAGGCGATAGTAAGCATCTCCCGTTTAAAGATGGGAGGCCGTCTCGGTGCTTCCCCTGTGGCAAAATTCAAAATTTATTGATATGCTCTTGGTTGTTTTTGATAAGGAAAAAGGAAGGCTTGTCGTGGGAAGGGTTGGGAGGGGTTTCAGGGGCATCAAACAGCCACCCGCGAGGGGGATAGAAAATGCGAACACTGGTCTTCTGGGTAACGGCACTGGTGGTCTTGACGGTCACATCGGCAGTGGCCGCAGAGGTGGTACCGTCAAAAATCGATAGCGTGACCGTCTACACGGACCGGGCGCAAGTGGTGCGCACCGCCGAAGTGGAACTCGGGGCCGGACTCAGCCGGATCCGGTTGGAAGTGACGGCCTTCCAGGTGGACCCCGATTCAATCACCGCCCGGGTTTTCGGGGCCGGAGAACTCTACGGGGTTCAGTACCGGCAGGTGCCGGTGGAAACGGTGCCGGTGGAAAAGATAAGTGGCCTCCAGGAGCGACTGAACACGCTGCAGCGGCAACTGAGGGGACTGACGGACCGCCGGGCGGTGGCGGACAAGCAGCGATCCTTCCTGGACAGCTTCGTCGATTTTGCCCAGACCCAGGTGCCGCGGGAGATTCAAACCCGCCTGCCCGATGCGGCGGTTTTGGAAACCACCCTTTCTTTTCTGGCCCGTGGTTACACCGAAGCCAATGAACGGCTCCAGGCGCTGGACGTGGATATCGAGGACGTGAAGCGGCAGATCGAACAGGTGGAGCGCGAGCTGGGCACCCTGCGCGGCGGCGATGGGCGGAGCCTGAACGTCGTGGAAATTCTTTTCGATTCCCAACGCCCCCAAAAGGTGCGCGTGGAGGCCGCTTACCAGGTCGGCGGCGCCCGCTGGCAACCGCTCTACAAGGTGGCGGTGCCGGAAAGCGCCGATGCCGTCGCCTTGACGCTCCTGGCCAATGTCCGTCAAAAAAGCGGTGAAGACTGGGATGATGTCACCCTGAGCATCTCCAACGCGCCACCGTTGACAGGGGGGCGGCTTCCCGATCTGCATCCCTGGATTGTGGACCTGCCGCGGCCGCCGGGACCCGTGGCCAGCCGGAGTCTGGCTGCGGCCAAGCAAACCGACGCCCAAATGGCCGCATTGCCGATGGAGGCCGCCGCCCCCATGGCCGAGGCCGAGGTAAACCGGTCCCTGATGGCGGTGCAATACACGTTGGCTCAGCCGGTGACGGTGGCGTCACTGGACCAGGAAACCGTGGTGCCGGTGTTCACCCGATCCCTCAAGGGCGATTTCCGCCACCTGACAGCGCCCAAGCAAGATTCGCGGGTTTACTTCGTCGGTCGCTCCCAGGCGGACGGCGAGCTGCTGGCCGGGCCGCTGAACGTGTACTTCGGCGGCCGGTATCTCGGCCGGTCCCAGCTGGCGCCGATGCGCGCCGGAAGTCCTTTTTATCTCAATCTCGGGGTGAACCGCCAGGTGCTGGCGCGGCGCGAGAAGACCGTGGACCGGATACGGGAAACCTTTTTTGGTCGTATCGAACGCGATATGGTAATGCGGGAGGTCGCCTACCGGATCACACTGGAAAACACCACCGACCGCGACGTGGTGGTGGATGTCCTCGATCATGTGCCCGTGTCGCGCACCGACCGGATTCGTATAGAGGATCTCCAGTATTCCCCGGAGCCGACGGTGTCCGACGACCAGGGGCGCCAGGGGGTGCTGCGTTGGGAAAGCGCTTTATCTCCCGGCGGCAAGGAGGAAATCGAGATTCGTTTCACCGTGATTCATCCCAAGGATATCAACTTGCCAGATTTTTGAGTAGAACAGGAGGGGTTATGGACGTAGAAGCCGTTAAATGGGTCTATCTTTTTGATGAGTTCGACGCCGCCAAAACCTACGCCGAGGCCAAGGGCGACAACGCCCGTGGGTTGCTGGGCGGCAAGGGGGCCAACCTGGCCGAGATGGCCCGCATTGGGCTCCCGGTCCCCCCGGGGTTGATCATCACCACCGAGGCCTGCAACGCTTATCTCGATTCCGGTGGCGCCTTTCCGGAAGGGGTGTGGGATCAGGTCCTGGATGCATTGGCCACCGTGGAAAAGGCCGCCGGCAAGAGCTTCGGTGACCCGGACAATCCCCTGCTGGTCTCATGCCGCTCAGGGGCCAAGTTCTCCATGCCCGGCATGATGGATACGGTACTCAACATCGGCCTCAACGACCAAACGGCCGAAGGAATGATCGCGCTGACCAACGATCCGCGTTTCGTTTACGACGCCTACCGCCGATTGATCCAGATGTTTGGCACGGTGGTGACCAACATCCCGGATGAACCTTTCGAAGAAGTCCTCACCGAGGCGCGTCGGGCGGCCCGGGTGAAAACCGACGCGGAACTGACCGCTGAACAGTGGATGGAGGTGGTGGAGCGGTTCAAGCGGATTTTTCGCCGTTACACCAACCACAATTTTCCCGAAGACGCCTACGCCCAGCTCATGATGGCCACGGAAGCCGTCTTTCGGAGTTGGAACGGCAAGCGGGCGGTGGATTACCGTAACGCCGCCGGCATCGCCCACGATCTGGGCACGGCGGTGAACATCGTCACCATGGTTTTTGGCAACATGGGCAATGACAGCGCCACCGGCGTGGCCATGACCCGCAACGGGCGCACCGGTGAGAAACAGATCGAAGGCGACTACCTCATCAACGCCCAGGGAGAGGATGTGGTGGCCGGCATCCGGATGACGGAGGATATCCAGGGGCTGGCCACCACCATGCCGGAAGCCTGGCGTCAGTTCCAGGAGATCTGCCTGCAACTGGAGAACCACTACCGTGAAATGCAGGATGTGGAGTTCACCATCGAACGGGGCAAGTTGTGGATGCTTCAGACCCGCGACGGCAAGCGCACCGCCCAGGCGGCGGTGCGCATCGCCGTGGAGATGGTGGAAGAGGGGTTGATCACCCGCGAAGAGGCGGTGATGCGCGTCAGCCCGGCCCAAGTGGACTTTTTTCTCCATCCCCAGTTCGACGGGGAGGCGATTCGGGCCGCCAAGGCCGCCGGCGATTTTCTCGCCTCCGGCCTGAATGTATCGCCCGGGGCCGCGGCCGGCGTGGTGGCCTTCGACGCCGACATGGCCGAATCCTGGACCAAACAGAACAGCAAGGAAGTCATCATGGTGCGGCCGGAGACCAAGCCCGATGACGTTCACGGCATGCTGGCGGCCAATGGAATTCTCACCAGCCGGGGCGGGCGCACCAGTCATGCCGCCCTGGTGGCGCGCCAATTCGGTAAACCGGCGGTGGTGGGGGCATCGGCGCTGGAGATCGACCTCACCAAACGGACCATGACCGTGGGCGACAAGGTGATCCACGAGGGCGACTGGATCAGCATCGACGGCTCCAGCGGGGAAGTCTTCAAGGGTAGCCTGCCCACGGTGGTGCCGGATATCAAGGACCCTTGGCTCAAGCGGCTGCTTTCCTGGGCCGACCGCTTTCGCCGCCTGGGGGTCTGGGCCAACGCCGATTATCCCAAAGACGCCCGCAAGGCCCTTGACTACGGGGCCCAGGGGATCGGGCTCTGCCGCACCGAGCACATGTTCTTCGAGCCGGATCGGCTGCCCCACATCCAGAAAATGATCATGACGGACCTGCGCATCGAGCGCCGGGAGGCCTTGAACGCGTTGCTGCCGTTCCAGAAGGAGGATTTTGCCGGACTGTTTCGCGTCATGAACGGTTTGCCGGTGATCGTCCGGCTCATCGATCCGCCACTGCACGAGTTTCTTCCCAGCCCCAACGCGCTGCTGCGGGAACTGGCCGACCTCAAGATCCGGATCCAGCATGCGGCCAATCTCAGGGAAATCGACGAGTTGCTGGAGCAGGTACGGTT
>JAQVTF010000202.1 GCA_028700185.1 Desulfobacteraceae bacterium
TCCGATGCACCCGGCCCAAATCGTTTTGCACCGCCAACATCGAGCCGGCGCAAAAAACAATCAATGGCCCCTGGATTTGCTCCAACTTGTAATCGTTGTTTTCCAAAATGCTCTGAATCACCCGGACCGGTCGCTGAACGAGGCTGGCTCGGTTTCCAATCATCAGCGAGACGTGTTCGTTGGTACGGATATCCGTAAACAGGGCGATACTGGCATCCGGCAGAATCCTTTCCGGATGGGAGAAGAGATAGAGGGGAACCCTGCCCAACCAGTGTGTCACCCTGGCCAGAGGAAAGTGATTCGTCACCCGGAGAATGTTTTCTCCTTTGGTCAAGGCGGCGGAAACCACTCCACCGGTCCATTCATCGTAGACCTCGGCGGCCGGCCGGTTGTCTATCTCATGGAGGATGCGGTCATGGGCTCGGGTGACCAGTCCGCCATGCCGGGTGGGTGAATACCCGCTGTGAAAGGAGAATCCCGGTTCCGTGGAAGGAAAAAAGGCTGAGAGCACCACGCCTTCTTGCCCGGTCTCGGAATTGCCGATGATGGACCAGTTGCCGGAAATGGTGTCGTCCGCAGCGGTTCCCCCCAGAATGGTGACATGGGGCCCCACGACGGATTGGATGCCGGCAATGACTTCTTCCTCTTTTCCCGGAGTGGCAGTCATCCAGACCAGAAGAGGTGATTCGCCGGGACGTCCGGCGTTTTGCAGGCTTTTTTGGATGGCGCTCACCCCGGCTTGATAGGCGCCTTCCGCGTAATCGCAGAATGCCGTGCCGTACTGGCCATCCGGGTCAAATATGCCAAGCAAGCCGAGGGCTCCCGGTCTGCCGGCGATAAAGCCGGCATCGGTCAAAATCCCCTGGCTGGTGCTTCCGCCATGAATCGGCACGTTCGGAGCCAGCTCGGACAAGGTGCCCGCGATGATCCCGGGATCCAGGGCCTCGGTATAGTAGACGAGCAACATGTGGATCGGAACCGCCATTTTGGCCGTCAACCGCTCAAAGGCTTCTTTTGCCGCTTGTGCCGGGTTGTCCTTGCGCGAATGAGATACCGCTATTTTCATCTTTTTATCGTTTTTATTTCGTTGAATGATCCGTGACAACACCTCCAGCGAACCCTTTTTCCTTTGTGTCCCTTTAGTTGGGTTCGGTGAAAAAAGCAACGATTTCCGACCCGTTCCTGCCGCCAGAGGACGCACCCCCTCTACTGATCAAAAGCCTGTTTGCGCGTGCCATCAACGCCTTGGTGCCACCAGCCGGCGGCACCAAGCGACACAGATCGCCTCGGCGTTGACGATCTCGAAGTATTTTTACCGAGTGTTTTTTACACACCCAAAAAGAATCACCCCTCTAAAGCGTGTAATTTTTACCCATATCGTCGGCGCCTGAAAACCAATTTTTGCTGAATTAAAAAATTTGTTTTTTAAATTCTGCTGGTTACTGTCTTTTTGATCGGTTGGCACGTCGGTTGCTAAACATATCCACGAAACTGAACGACGGATTTGACGATCCGAAAACTTTTTTCAACATCAGATAAGGAGGACATCATGAAGACCCATCGCATTCATCGCAGCATTCTCATCGCCACCCTCGTCGCCCTGGTGGGCTTTTCGGGCATCGCCACCGCCGATGCCTACGGCCCTGGATCCGGATACGGCAAAAGGGGCTCCAGCGCCAACGGAGATTGTCCACGCTTTCACGACGGCTATCGCAACAGCCGTGGCCAATGGGGGGGCGTCGACTTGACCGATGAGCAGATCGCTCAGTTGAATCATTTGCGCACCGACTTTCACAAGGCCACCACCGACCTGCGCGCCGATTTGCGTCAGAAAGAGTTGAGCCTGCAGGCCGAGTTGGCCAAGAAGGAGCCGGATGCCGCCAAGGCCCAAACCCTTCAGGCCGAGATTTCCGCCCTCCGCGGCGATCTGGATGCCAAACGTCTGGCCCATCGGATGGAAGTGCGCAAGATCGCTCCGGACGCCGGTTTCGGACCGGCAATGGGCTACGGCGCAGGCCCGCACCACGGCCGTGGCAGCCGCGGCTGGAAGTAAGCTTCAATTCCTCATTTCTGCCTAACTCCCTCCAGGCCCCGCCGGAATTTTTCCCCCGGCGGGGCTCACCTTTTTGGCCTTCGCCAATGAGAGCTTGGCCTTGGTTGCCGGGGGCAACGGCAAGTTGAGAATCAGCGCAGCGCCGGCCGCATAACGGCTTCCAGGGCGTGGCGCTGAACTTCGATAGCCCCGCCGGTGCGGCTTTGAGATCCGAGCCGAATCGGCGCGCCGAAACGGATCGTGACCCGCGAGAAGGGCTTGGGCAGCAAAAAGCGGTCCCAACTGTGGAATATCCACCGCTGGGCGGATTCGGCGTAAACCGGCACGATGACGGCGTCTGCCTTGGCAGCCAGCACGATGGCCCCACTCTTAACCTCCCCCGCCGGACCCCGGGGGCCGTCGAGAATGTGCGCCGCCAGACCACTTTCCTTTAAGTTGACGACCATCTGCACCAGCGCCCGACGACCGCCTCGAGAAGACGATCCCCGCACCGCCCGCCAACCGCTGTGTTCAGCAACTCCGGCAATCATGGCGCCATCGGCGCTACGACTGATCATCAGGCTGGGCTTATATCGGCGAAAACACTTGAAATACCGGATGAACGAAAAAAACTGCTGGTGCCAGCAGCACAGCAGAACCCGCCCTCCGCCAGCCAGATGATCCTGCCAGACGGCTTGGTTTATCACCTGTAAACGAAAAGTGGCGCTATAGAGGCCAATAAAATGATACAGCGCTTTAATAAAGATTCTGTCGGTGAGAAGCCGGCGCAGAGCGGGAGCCATTTGAACATACTCCATTGAAGGGTGAGCGTGGACACGCATGCTTCGCCCGGCACCAAAAAAACAAACCCATCGGACAGTGGGGGTGTCCGATGGGTCCGGGGGTGTGTCTTGGAGCGGGAAACGGGATTTGAACCCGCGACTTCGACCTTGGCAAGGTCGCACTCTACCACTGAGTTATTCCCGCCAAAAAACGGTAGGTCATTAAACCGCCTACCGAGCGGTTGTCAAGAAAATTTCGCTGATACCCTTGCCAAAAGCCGTACGGCGGCCTGCCTCACCTTTCCCGAAGAGTCGGAAAGCAACGGTCGAATATGATCTGCGACGGCGGCCAGGTCCTCGGCGGCAAGATCCTCCAGTCGCTCCAAGGCCAACTCGCGGATCCGCTCCTGGTTGTCCTTAAGCCGCTGGATGTAAAAGGGCACCTCGTCGGCCGTTTCGCTCACGGTACTCATCAGGATCAGAGCGTCGAGGCGCAGGGCCGGATCCGGATGATTCAAGTAGTCGCGATAAACGGACAAGACCTGTTCACGACGGCTGTAAAAACGCCAGAGGTTGAAAAGAATCGCCCGCTGTTGGTCCACCGACCCGTGACCCAACCGGTCAAGGAGCAGATCGAGAATCCGGTCGTCCCGCAGGTTCGCAAGGGCGTTGACCGCTGCCTGTTGCACCTCGGTGCTGGGATCGAAAAGCTTTTCCACCAGGGCCACGGCAGCCCGGTGGTTGCCTTCCCAGCCCAGGGCAAAGGTGGCATTGGCCCGGTGCTGGGGATCTGGATGGTTCAACTGGCCAATGAGAGAATCCACCAGGGCATCAGGGGCTTCGAGAAACGAGGCCGTCACCGAGAGTTGGATGGCGGCGTGGTGGCGCAACTCTTCGCTCTGGCCGGCATCGCACATCAGTTCCAGGAGCGGAAAAGCCACCTGACGTTTGGCGAATCCACCCAACAGCAGGATAATCTGTTGCTTCACATCGTCGTCGGTCGATCCTTTCAACACTTGCAGCAACAGGGGTACGGCACGATCGATGTCCGATAGGAAGGCGTCGACATCCTCAAGATAGGCCAGCGCCTTTTCCCGCAGCCGCGCCTGGCTGTCAAAACGGATGAGGTTGTCCTTGGCCATGGATTCGCCTTAAAAAAGAGACATCTGGGTCTGCCGGGGCCGTTTGGATCCCGACCGTGACGGATTTTCATCAACCCTGAGTCCGGCGCTGATATCGCCGATAAACGGCGATGGGCGGACTTTTTCCCCCGCAACCCCGCAACCCCGGGAAGCACAGAGATACAGGGCCTGGCTGGCCCTCGTCATTCCTACATAGAACAGGCGCCGCTCCTCGGCAAGGTCCACTGACGCCCCGGGCCGCTTGAGTGGAATGAGCCCATCTTCGCAACCGGCGATGAACACCACGGGAAATTCCAGCCCCTTGGCGGCATGCAGGCTCAGCAGGGTAACCCGCTCGGCCCGGGCGTCGTAAATGTCTGCATCGACGGTGAGGGCCACCCGCGTGAAAAAAACGGCAGCGTCGCGGCAGTCGGCAACCAGGCGTGTCAACAGTTCCGGCAAGGGGTTCAGCTTTTTAGATAAATTTGTTTTTTCAATCAGATAAGAGATTTTTTCATCTAATCCCAGGGCCTTTGTTTTCTGCTGGAGATTCTTGAGATACTCGGAAAAGGTCACCAAGCGGCGTTGACGGGCCACGCTCAAGCCTTCCACCGGAAGCCGCGTCGCCTGATGCAGACCCATGTCCAGGGAAAAATTTCGACCGTAGCACCAGTGCTTGAAAAGACGCACCGACGCGCGGCCCGGGG
>JAQVTF010000203.1 GCA_028700185.1 Desulfobacteraceae bacterium
GGGTTGGACAACCGAAGCTTTTGGGGGTTAAACGGACAAAAGGACAGTCGGCCAATTTTAGCCGACTGTCCTTTTGTCCACTTTTGCTCAAGCGGCTATCTATCTCTGGGGTTGGACAACCGAAGATTTTGGGGGTTAAACGGACAAAAGGACAGTCGACCAATTTTAGCCGACTGTCCTTTTGTCCAAGCTGCTATTGCAATGTATAGGCCCGGGATTGGCCATTGGATGGAGCTGGAGACATTGGAATTTCAATTTGCTGCTGCATTCCGCCACCCGGGGGCGCGTCTTCGGGCAAGCAGCCGAGTTTCGCCATGGCCCTGAGAACCGTTCTCACGTTGGTGAGCATGATAATTTCTCCCCAGCGGCGCTGGATCTTAAGGAAGGCGGCGTTGCGCTTCAACGCCTCGTAGATCAAAGACTCGTAGCTCATTCCGCTGATTTCTTCAGATTCCGAACAGCGAGTCTTCACCAAAGAAAGTGGCACCTCCACAATTGCCCGGGGATCGTTTCCCCTGATGGTGTTGTATAGGACTATCAGTATTTGCTCGTCCAGCCGTGTGATCGTGGGCCGGATTTCCTGCATTCGTTGCTCCGAATGCTCTTCGACGACGTTGATCATGAATTCATCGACGCCGCAAAACTTCATAATTGCGACGATGGGCCTCAGTAGCTCACCGCTACGCCCCTTGCCATTGTCGCTTTCTTTGGCAACCTGCTTAGCAACCTGTTCCATTTCCTTGAATTGCGTGAGAAACAGGGTATAGAGCATTCCCCGCCATCGGTTCCAGTCCTCGGAGGTAGCTGTCGGCGTTTTTAGTGTAGCCAGAGCCCTGTTGTCGTCGGGCCGGAAAAAAGGCACAACGAGTAATCGGTCGCGAAGGTCGGCATGGGGATCGCGGGTTGCCCCGAAGATTTTTGGGCCGAAACAATCGAATTCTCGAATATTGCGTCCGCCTTTGCCGCCTATTTGGACGATGGTCCGTTTGCCGGTGTCTTGGGTGTCCCTCTGTGTCAATGAAGGTGAGACACCTACCCCTTGAGAAATTAGTGTAGGGCGGATAGGAGATCACCTATGAAAATTCTACTCAAGCCAAACCCACTTGAGACGAAGCAGACCAGCTTAACCGTGGCGCCAACGCAAGGAGCCCGTAGGGCGACTGGAGTAGGCGCCACGGCTGGCGACCAGCGTGAGCTGGAAATCTCGCCCCCCGATCCTGAAGTCACGGAGGTAAAACCTCGGCGACGTTTCACGGCGGCATATAAGCTGCGCGTGCTCGATCAGGCTGACCAATGCAGCGAGCCAGGCCAGATCGGTGCGCTGCTGCGGCGAGAAGGATTGTATTCCTCTCACCTGACCAACTGGCGCAAGCAGCGGGAGCAGGGCATCTTCCAGGGCCTGACGCCGGCAAAACGTGGCCGCAAGGCAAAGCATCGAAATCTTCTCGATACGCGTGTGGCCGAATTGGAGCGCGAAAACCAGCGCCTGCAACACAGGCTCAAACAAGCCCAGATCATCATCGAGGCGCAAAAAAAAATCTCCGAGATCCTGGGTATCGAACAGAACCTGCAAAACATCGAAGAGAGCAAATGATCCAGGCCGCTGACACACTGAGTCACGACGTCGGTAAAAAGGCCGCCTGTGCTGCGCTGGAGGTTTCCAGGGCGACCTTTTACCGGCGGTCGAACCCTGAGCCCCGGGCGCGGGTCGATCGGCCAAGGCCGCCGTTGGCGCTGGCGCCACCGGAAAGGCAGGCCGTTCTGGAGGTGCTTCACAGCCAGCGTTTCCAGGACAAGGCGCCTTTGCAGGTCTATGCCACCTTGCTCGACGACGGGCAATACCTGTGCTCGCCTCGGACGATGTATCGGATCCTGACCGCTGAACACGAGGGTGTCAAAGAACGGCGCCGGCACGTCCCGCGCGCTCATTACAGCAAACCTGAACTGCTGGCCACAGCCCCCAACCAGGTTTGGTCCTGGGACATCACCAAGCTCAAGGGGCCGGCCAAGTGGACCTACTTCTATCTGTACGTCATCATCGATATTTTCAGCCGCTACGTTACCGGCTGGATGGTCGCCCACCGGGAACAAAAGGCGCTGGCCAAACGCCTGATCGAAGAAAGCTGCCGTAAACAGCTGATTGTGCCAGGCCAACTGACAGTGCACGCCGACCGCGGATCGAGCATGAAGTCGAAAGTCGTCGCGCAGATGCTTGCTGACTTAGGGGTTACGAAAACCCACAGCCGACCTCATGTCAGCAATGACAACCCGTATTCTGAGGCCCAGTTCAAAACCCTCAAGTACTGCCCGCAGTTCCCGGAACGGTTCGGCTCCATCCAGGATAGCCGTTCCTTTTGCCAGGATTTCTTCCCCTGGTATAACAAGGAGCATCGCCACAGTGGCATCGCGCTGCTGACGCCGGAACAGGTGCACTATGGGCTTGCCAACGAAGTCATAGGGCACCGTGAGGTGGTCCTCGCGGCGGCCTTCGAGAAATATCCGAGCCGGTTCAAGCACAAGGTTCCGACTCCTGCTAAGCTACCGGAGGCGGTCTGGATCAACCCGCCTTCGACACAAAATACGGAAGCGTAATTTTTTCGACCCCGTGTCTCATTTTCATTGACACGTTCCGACTGGTTTCGGGGATGATGTGATGCTTTGCGGTTCGAGCCATCGGTATTCCTCCTTTTATTGAATTTGTTATCGGTTCCGGAGGACCGAGAAACGGTCCCCCCTGCATTCCAAGGGAAAAGTTGAAAACGGGTGGGTACTCGTCAAACATGCGGATGACAAAAAAGCTGCCGGAGGGAATAATCGAATGCTTCAGCGGTCGGTGGGCAACGGGAGGACCGAGCTGTCGGCATCGACGGCCCGTTTTGAGGAATTTGGGCCAGGCAGGAGATTTTATGGGAGATACGGCGGGCGCTCCGCGCCGTTCAGGTCGGTGGTTCTTTTTATTTCTGGGATGTGGCCCTTTGTTGGTTTTTATCCGACCTATTGGCCCAGGACTGACCCGAAGTTGCCGTTTAAACAGGATTCAGGCGCTTTCCGAAACCCGGCAAAACCTGAATGGCGCAATACATTAAGGCCATAGAACGGACGATCTCTACCCGACGCAGGCTTGGATACCCCCTGAAAAGCATAAAATAATGGCGCAATAGACACCTATTGCGCCATTATTCGGTGGTCGGGACACCCTCTCGCCCATAAATCAGTCTGAAATTTGGCAAAAGGAGGTCAAAATTCTGATTTATAAAAGCGCCCCAGCAGTTCCTTATGATTCCTTTTGTAAAGAATCGGCATAATGTTAGCGTTTATCGCACAAAAAAGGAAAAAGGGGGCTATTCAATATCATTAAAGACCGCTACCTTACGCCAGGTAAATGCGGGTGCGATGGCAGGAACATCACGCCCGCTCCAGCACCTCCAACAGCTGCCGCAATGCCACCGGATCAAAGTCACGCTCCAGCTCCACGCAATGGCTGGAGGAAACCATAAGCCGCAGCGGCCGGTGGCCGGTGGTGACGATCGCCTCCGTGGTGGCAACAGAGGGCAGCCGAAGCTCGACCAGAGAAACCGGCGCCGGGGCAGAGCGCCGAACTTTTTTTCTCCAGTAGGTGAAACAGTGCAGTTTCAGTTCGTGCCGCCGGCAATATACGCTCTGCTTCAGACCGCTTCGCTTCCATCGTTCGATGTGTTGCCGCCAAAACGGCCGCTTGGCCTCCAATGCCTCGGCTCTCTGATCCCTTGTCACAATGACGCCTCCTTGGTTGAAATCGTTCACGACCGACGGAGATCATCTGTGACAAATTTTCATGCGCTTGAGAAGATGCGGTTCCCCGGACGCTTACGCCGCTGCGGCCGCCGAGTTTCTCACCCGTCTGGCGCGGCACGGCCTGATCGAGTTCCTGCCCGACGACAAGGCCAGCGATCCCTGGCCGGAACGCTTCCTCGAAGCCCTGGAGAAGGTGCGGCTCTCCGGGCGCACCAACATGCTCGACCACCCGGAGGTGACCCGGCTGACCGCCGAGATGGGTTACCCGGAGGTGGCCGTGTGGCTGGCGGACCACCGGCGCGAATACGCGGCCTTCGTCCTCGAGGGGACGAGACCGCTCGGCAAGAACTTCGGCGGCAAGGAGGACCCGGCTCCATGTGCGGACAAATAGGCATCATCTTCGGCCGCAAGCGCAGACGGCGGGACGAGCGGGATTACCTGCGCGAGCTCTTCATCCGCATGCTGCTGCACAGCGAGGAGCGCGGCCCTCACGCCTCCGGTCTGGCCTGGCTCAAAACCGACGGCAGCCACCGCATCTTCAAGCGGCCGATGCGGGCGCACGAGCTGGTCTACGAGAAGCCGTTTCAGGAGCTGCTCGGGCAGGTCGACAACGAGACCACCATCCTCATGGGCCACACCCGCTGGCGCACCCGGGGCAACGAGTTCAACAACCGCAACAACCATCCCATTCGGGCCGGGATCGTCATCGGTACTCACAACGGCACCATCTACAACGCCGATTATCTGTTCCGCCGTCTGGGGCTGCCGCGCTACGCCGAGGTGGATAGCGAGCTGATCTTCCGCCTGGCCGACCGCTTCGCGCCTGAAGGCCCCATCG
>JAQVTF010000204.1 GCA_028700185.1 Desulfobacteraceae bacterium
ATACACCGGACCGGCATGGGTAACGGTGATGGCCCGCCTGATTTTCAAGGAGGCCCTGACCCCGGTCAAGCTCTTGGCCCTGGGGCTTACCCTGGCCGGAGTGGTGGCGGTGGCCGCCGGCGGTGGTAATGCCGGCCTGAGAAACGGCTTCGATCTGCTGGCCATCGGCGCCGGACTGTGCTCGGGGTTTTGCTATGCATTGTACTACATCTACGGCAAACACTTTTCCGGCCGGTACAGCTCGCCGAACCTGTTTCTCTATCTGCTGCCCATCGGGGCCCTGTCCCTCTACCCACTGGTGGACTTCAGCCCCAAAACACCGACGGCCTGGCTGGCCTTGGCCGCCCTGGCCTTTTTCTGCACTTACGGCGCCTATTTTTGTTATTATTTGGGATTGCACTATCTCGAAGCGTCGCGGGCCGCCATCACCGCCACCCTGGAACCGGTGGTGGCGGCGGTGGTGGCCTACTTCTGGTGGGGGGAATACTTCAGCTTCCTGGGCTACATCGGGAGTGTTTCGATTCTGGCGGCCGTCGTGCTGGTGGTTTGGGACGGCACCCGCCGCACCCTGCGTTGAGGGCCTTGGAGAAAATAACAGCCGCCGAGCCGAGGAAAGAGAACGGGCGCCGGTACCAATCACCGACACCCGTTGACGGTCAGTCGCCGAGGTTGCTGGCCGTGGCATCCGCCTTGAGGTGCGCGTCCCACTTCTCGCCCCACATGTCGGGCACGGTCTCTTCTACCTCGACAATCCGTTCGTAGCTGACGTCCATCTGATCGAAGATTTTTTTCAACTCGTCGGCATTGGGCGCCATCCAGTAGCAGAAGCGCCAACCATCCTTTTCATCAAAGTAGGTGCGCACCCACTGGGCCGACTCGACTTGCGCCAGTCTCCGCCAGTTGGCCTGTACCTTGTTGCAATCGATTCCGGGGTTGTGATGAACGGCGATGAATTTTTTCATTTTTCCCATGGCAGACCTCCTTCTGGATGCGGTGAACGTAGCGGGCTAAACGGTTCCGGCCGGTTGAGGTGTCCCTACGGTCTGATTCATAATGTTGACCGTATCCGTTTCGTTACTTAAACAAGAAATCAATAAGCATGCCAGTGACCCCGGAAAATGCCCCAAAACCTTTGATCAGAACTTAAATTTATGATATCAAACGATATTTAAAAACCTTAAGTCCATTCCAGATTCTTTTGGCCCATCCTTTTACCAAGCCCTGGAAGCGTTACCTAAAACGCTCATAGCGTTACGCCAGCGTTACGCCATTGGGGAGGGACCATGATTTCACGATGCCGAAGGTGGGCTTGGGCATTGTTCCTGATTCTGCTGTGCCCCTTTTCCTGGGCGGCCGACGGGGACTATCGCCAAGTCACCGGCCCTTGTGCCCTGCGCTTTCCCGAAGATCATGCCGACCATCCCGATTTTCGTACCGAATGGTGGTACTACACCGGTCATCTGAAAACCGATGACGGTGCGCATTTTGGCTTCCAACTGACGTTTTTCCGCTACCGCATCGCGCCACCCGCCGAGGAAGAAACCTGGCCCGTCACTTCATCCGCATGGCGCAGCGATCAGGTTTACCTGGCCCATGCCGCCATCACCGACGTGGCGTCCGGCCGTCACTTGTACGCCGAGCAATCCGCACGCGCCGCACTGGACCTGGCCGGTGTCAGCCTTTCCGGTGATACGGTCACCATCGCAGTCAACGATTGGACGGTACGCATTGAACCGGCGCTGCAACGCCTGGCGGCCAGCAGCGACGAATTTGCCTTTGAACTTGAACTGGCGCCGCTCAAACCGCCCATCCCCCATGGCGTCAACGGTTACAGCCGCAAAGGGGATGAGCCGGCACAGGCCAGTTGCTACTATTCGTTCACCCGTCTGGTGGCCCGGGGGCATTTGGCGGTCGGCGGGCGTCATCTGAAAGTTTCCGGGCAGGCGTGGATGGATCAC
The DNA here is from genome assembly GCA_028700185.1 of Desulfobacteraceae bacterium. GTDB lineage: Bacteria > Desulfobacterota > Desulfobacteria > Desulfobacterales > UBA2174 > UBA2174. The sequence continues at coordinate 1,959 of JAQVTF010000204.1, forward strand.
GAATTCAGCACCGCCCCCCTGGCCAAAGGCCTGGTGGGCTGGGACTGGTTCAGCTTGCAGCTCGACGACCAGCGTGAACTGATGCTCTTCGTGCTGCGCCACAGCGACGGAACGTGGCACCCCGCTTCCAGCGGCACCTTGATTCTTGCCGACGGCACCACCCGGCACCTGACCCGCGATGAGATCGATGTTGAGGTGACCCGGCGCTGGCGTAGTCCCCACAGCCAGGCCGAATATCCGGTCGGCTGGCGGTTGCAAGCGGGGGACGAAACCCTGGAGATTCAGCCGCTACTCGACGATCAGGAAATGCGCACCGGCGCCAGTACCGGGATCACCTACTGGGAGGGAGCGGTGAAGATCGCCGCCCCAGACAAGGGAAAACCGTTGAAGGGGCTGGGATACGTGGAGTTGACCGGCTACGCCGACGCCTTCGATGCGCCGATGTAGTTGCGTGACAACCAAGAAGGGGAGAAATGAAAGGAAGACGATCCAAAAGACATGGCCCCGCCTTTTAGAGGCAGGGCCATGTGTCGCATCTGATTAAAAATAAAATTACTTGATCCAGGCGTTCACCTTGTCCGGATTCTCGTCGATCCAGCGCTTGGCGGCCTCGTAGGGCTCACTGCCTTCGGCGATCCAGCCCATCACCTGACCGATTTCCGGCAGGCTCCAGTGGAAATTGTCCAGGACCTTGTACACTTCGGGCATGTCTTCTTTGAGCCCCTTGCGCGCGATGGTGACGATTTCTTCCTCACCACCGTAGACCTCCTTGGGATCCTGGAGGTACTTGAGATCCCAACGGGCGAACTTCCAGTGGGGCGTCCAGCCGGTGACCACCACCCACTCCTTGTTCTTGATCTTGTCGGCCAACACGGCGGTCATGATGGGGCCGGTCCCCTCCATGAGCTTGAATTTGTCCAGGTTGTAATCTTTCAGCGCCTGTTCCGTCTTGGACATGATACCGGCGCCGGGGTCGATACCGATGATCTCACCGTTGAACTTGTCGGCGTTGGCGTTCATTTCCTCGATGGAATCGATGGTCACGTAGGTCGGCACCACGAGGCCAATACCGGCGCCCTCGCAGTTGGTGCCAAGATTGTCAACCTTGTCGCCCACCTTTTCAAGGTAATGGCCGTGGGTCACCGGCAGCCAAGCGGTGGTCATGCCATCCACATCACCGGTGGCCAGGGCCTGCCACATGGCGGCGGCGCTCACGGGCAGAATTTCCACCTCGTAGCCGAGTTTTTCCTGCAAAACGGCACGGACCACGTTGGTGCTGGCCGTGGCACAGGCCCACTCCACGTAGGCCAGCTCCACCTTCCCCTTGCTGGCGGCGGTGGCGGTACCCGGACCAAACGCAAGACCCACTGCGACGATCACGGCGATGGCGGACATCAGAAATTTCTTTTTCATGATCAGAATTCCTCCTTCTTGATGATTTTTAGGTTTCCGTTGGCTCTCGATCCATCCGACCTACTGCCACCGGCGTCAGTTTTTCCGGACGCCGAACTGCTGCAGGATGCGATCGAGAATAATGGCGACAATGACAATTCCGATACCGGCTTCAAACCCCCTGCCGGGCTGGAGGCGCTGGATGGCTTTCCACACTTCGCCCCCCAGGCCCTTGGCACCAATCATGGCCGCGATGACCACCATGGAAAGTGCCAGCATGGTGGTCTGGTTGACACCGGCCATAATGGTGGGGGTGGCAATGGGAAGCTGCAGTTTCATCAGCTTCTGCCCCTTGCTGCTGCCAAAGGCGTCGGCGGCCTCCACCAACTCCTTGGGGACCTGCTTGATGCCCAGGCAGGTGAGCCGGATCGCCGGTGGCATGGAGAAAATCACAGTGGAAAAAATCGCCGCCACCGGTCCCAGGCCGAAAAAAGGAATGGCGGGAATCAGGTAAACGAAGGCCGGCATGGTCTGCATGAGGTCAAGAACCGGCATGATGATCCGGTACGCCACTTGGCTCAAGGCGGCCAGAATCCCCAACGGGATGCCGAAGGCGATGGCAAAAAGCGTCGAGACCAGAACCAGGGACAGCGTGCTCACCGTGGCGCTCCACAACCCCATGTTCCAGATCAACATCAAGCCGATGAAGCAAAACACCGTCACGCCCCGTTTTCGGCTCAGCAGGAAGGAAATGGCGGTGAGGATGAGGATCATGACCCACGGCGGAAAGAACATCATCATATCCACCGACCAGTCCAGCCCCCGTTCGGTGATTTCCGAAAACGCTTTGGTGATAAAAGAGAAGTTGTCCGAGAAAAAATTAATGAACGATTCGATCCAGTATCCGATCGGTATCCTGTAAGCCTCCATTAAGATGTCTCCCCCGCTTGTGCGGTTTCAGCCAATCCCGCCAGAAGCGAGCCTTTGATCACCACCCCCTTGAGCTTTCCGGCTTCATCCACCACGGCCACGGGGTAGCTGGCTTCCGCCAGCACTTGAAACATTTCCACCGCCTGGGTATCCGGCGCCACGCGCGGAAAATCCCGTCGCATACATGCCTCCAGGGATTTTTCGCCGCGTTTGAGGGCCGCTGAAGCGTCGTCGGCGGTCACCATCCCCACCACCTTGCCCTCATGACGCACGAAGATACTCGAGATGGAAGCGACCTTCATCTTGTGCAAC
>JAQVTF010000205.1 GCA_028700185.1 Desulfobacteraceae bacterium
TCGTTGGTTTCGGCGCCATTGACCACCACTTTGATTTTCCCGGATGTCGATTCATTGGGAACATTGAAAACAATCCGGCTGTTGCTCCACGAGGTGATGTCGGTGATCGCCGCGTCTCCCAGATGCAGCGTGCTGTCTCCCTGGTCGGCACCGAAGGAAACCCCCTGAACGGTGACGGCGTCGCCCCATTCGGCGGGGTTGGGCGCGACCGATTCGATATAGGGGCCGGCCGAGACGGTGACCTTGACGTTCTTGTTTTCAATGTAGCTGTTGAGGATCAGCACGGTGAGATGGGCGGCATCCGGCATGTAAGGGATCATCACCGGTTGGGAGACGTCTTCGATCTCGATGTCCCCGCCGGCCAGCATGTCGCCGGCGGCATCTTCGATGAAGGCATAGATCTTCACGCCGCCTTCACCGGGAAGGATCTCGCCGTCTTCCAGCTTTAAAAGCAGAGGAAAATCCGCCGGTGCCGCCGGATCCGCCTGGCCCGGCAGGGCCAGGGTGACGGCATGACAGGAGAGCGGCTCGATCTTGGCGAACTGGATTGAAGGATTGGTTTTGGGCTCGAATTTCTTCAACCCGTCGGTATCGTTTTCATCCCACTGAAACAGCGTCTTGGCCAGGTGATACGGCGCGAAGCCGTTTGCGGCGGTTTCCTCGGCGGGCCGCAGAACCGAATCGGGGCTGTGTTCGTAGGCCCGATCCAGGGCGTATTCGCGGAAAACTTGCGAAAGCCCCTTTTGGAACATGTCGCTGAAGACCTCGTCGGTGGCCTTGCGGTACAGCTCGCGGTACTGGGCGGTTGTGAGCCCGAACTTGCCCGCCGTCCAGGTGTTCATGTACTCGAAGAGTTGATCCGTCCAGGCGAAGCTGTTGCCGCCGTAGCGCTTTGACACGTAGGTGAAAAAATCCTGCTTGGTGTAGTACAAAGGATTCGTGGGGTCGTCGACGGCTTGATAGAGACGGGCATGCTCGTTGGGGCGAAGCACGCGCACCGACAGATTCGGCCCGGTGATGGAGCCAGCCGCATCCTGATAGGTCTGCCCCAGCGGTGTGGCGGTGCCTTCGAGGTAAGCGGCCAAGGATATCTGGAGTTTGCGCACGTCATAGCCGTACTGCACCGCGTGAAACAATTCGTGAATAACGATGTTGCCCAGAGAAACGCCATATTTGGCATTCAAGTCAACAAACTGGTCATAATTAACGTACATCTGCCCCAGGGCGGAAAGTTGTTCATCGTCGAGAAACTCGTCGCTGAAGGTCGCCTGGTCTTCTGTGTAGGTCCAGGTGCCATTTTCATACAAAATATATCCGGCATGAAAATGGGAACCATCAGCCTCCTGTCCACCGATGAGATGGCAGATCCGGGCCGGCGGCGACTGGCGCGGATCGAGATAAATCTTGGGGGCCCGGAACCCTGCAGTAGCCAGCGTTTCGCTGGCACTCCACAGCTCCGGCAGGATTTCGGACTTGATGTCCTCCTCGGACATGATGGTGTGGTTGACCACGACCCATTCGTACGATTTCCAATCCAGGTCGGTAAGCCATCCGCTGGGCGAGCGCAGCGCGCCGGCGCTTGGGTTTTCGCGGAAGGATGCCCTGACAATCTGGATGGAGGGATCTTCCACCACGGCAATCTGCCAGCCGTCGACCACGCCGGACAAGTCCGCCCGGTAAACCCCCGCGTCGTCGTCGTATACCCCCAGAATCCAGTACGACTCACCGCTGGTGAGCCGTACCTTGAGCAAGAGCTTGTCCGGCTGGCTGACTTTTGAGGGGTCCACGGGAATGGAAAGCGAAAACACTCCGTCGCCGAAAAGTCCCGCATCGGAAACCGTGGACAGGGTCAATGCCGGGGAAACCAATGTTTCGCCGTCGTCGACCAGGCCGGTGGTGTCGCCGGCTTCGGTCAGCACGATGGTGGCACCGCCGTTGAGCGCCCCGGCAGGAACGGTCAACGTGCTCCCATCCGGGCCGGAGATGGTAACGACCGGTGAATTTTCGGGATTGCGGATACCACCGGCGCAGCAAAGCGCGTAAAAGGCCTCAGCGATGCCGATGCGGGAGTCACCGTTCACGTCGGTGGCCAATGCATCGTAATCGCCCAGCGGCAGACCCGAAGGTGTCGATTGGGAGAGAACCTGAAGGCAAACAACCGCGTCGGTGAGATCAACGGCGCCGTCCTTGTTGATGTCTCCACGCGAGGCCGCATGGGAGGCACTGGGCGTAAAGAAAAGTGAAAGCCAGGCGATGATGAAAATCAGTGGGAACAAACGGAATGACGAGGGAAGAAACGGGCGAGCATTTTGGGCCATTCGGCCACCCCGCGGATTAGGGTGATGGTGAGGAAAAGTCTCTGTAAGATCAATCGCTTGGTGTTAAATGCGAAAATATGCTAACGTAAAAAATCAACTTTCGTCAACAGGGAACAGGAGGGATGTCGATGAGAGAATCGTCCGCTCCTTTGCCCGACGGGTTGATCCAACGCCAGGGGCTAAGGTAGGGTATTGAAAACAGATAAAAAAATGAGGGCCATCCGTGAGGAAAAGAAGAAGCGCCGCACTTTCTTTTGGGCTCATGATTTCATTGATGGTGGCAGTTTTGACGGTGGCGACACTCGTGGCGTCGGAAAAGGTGATGGCCCAAACCGTCACGGAGTCCGGAGCCCGCACGGTGGCGCTTAATTTTCTGCAATGGGTCCACTCGGATCGCGCCATCAGTACCGTTGACCCCGTTTTCAAGGACGGCAAACTGGTGGGTTACCTGGTTCAGCTTTCCCCGCGGGGATACGTCCTGGTGGCGGGAAATACGTTGCGCGTTCCGGTGAAGGGGTATTCCTTCAATTCTACATTTGCCAAGCTTCCCGCCGCATACGTGGAAAATTTGCTGACTGAACTGGAAGTCCCGGATTCGGCCCAAAAAACCGCCCAGAGCCTGGAGGGCGATGTCAACGCTCCTTACTGGGACTTTCTTTCGTCATCCGCCCGCTCCCCGCTATCGCTGGACTATTCGCCGGACACCTACCTGCTGACGACCCAGTGGGCCCAAGGGTACCCCTACAACAAATTGAACCCGGAAGATGGCGGCGAGTTGACGGTTACGGGGTGCGTGCAGACCGCATTGGCACAGCTCATGCGCTACCATCGCCATCCCGCAACGGGTTCGGGGGTGTTCAGCCACTGGTGGAATGGTCAAAATTTGATAGCGGTGATGAAACGGCCCTTCAACTGGGAGGCCATGCCGGACGTGGTCAGCGGAGCGGTGCCGGTCTATCAGCAAGATGAGGTCGCTGCCCTCATGAGAGATCTGGGTATTCTCAACAAAGCCGATTTTGGAGTGCACGAGACGTCGACTTCTTTCAATTCGACTGCCTTCCAACGCGCCTTCGGCTATGCCGCGGTGCACGAGATGTACATCCAAGATCCGGATTTTTTCAATACGATCCGAAACGAAATCGACAACCTGCGACCCGTGATGCTGTCCATGCCCGGCCACATGACCGTAGCCGACGGCTACGCTTCGGACAATGCGGGAAACCGCATTCATCTGAACCTGGGCTGGGGAGGCTACTGTGACGACTACTACACCCTGGATCAAACCAATATCATCGGCAGCGGCAGCTATCCGCCTGACCATACGATTTACTATAACATCCGGCCCTGCCAGGGGGGCGAGTGCGATCCTTACCCGGCTTTGGGAGGCGGCAAGCCGCCGGAGATCGGGGCGCGTCTGAAAGACATGACCATCGATGGAGAAACCATTCTTCGCGTGGAAGCCCGTGATTTGGACGGCGACGCCGTGACGCTGACCGCCGCATCCTCCTGCCCGGCGCTTCAGGTGCAGATGGATGGCAACCTGCTCACCCTGAAGTCTTCAGGAGAAGATTACCTCTGCCAAGTCACGGTCCATGGCCAAACCCATGACGGAAGCGCGGAAGAATCCTTCAATGTGTTGTGCCTGGGCGAAAAGATTCATCTGGGGGCCAATTTCGATCTTGGCGGCCAGTTCGCCGACAGAACCGAAGTGGATTCCTACACCGTCTACCTGGACGGCCAAACCACCCTCAGCGGGACCCGGGGCTATTCCAACCAAGCCTTTTACATCTGGGTGACGGACCAGAATGGCCAGACCGTGATCGATGCCTTGGACGATACCCGCTCCGGCAACCTGCCTGCGGGGCTATATACCGTCAAGGTCAGCCTGACCAACGCGGCTGGAACAAGTTTTTACGATAACGACGACCCGGCCTACAGCGGGTATACGGTCACGGTCACCTGTGAGAATTCGACCTACACCGTGTTGGATCTGGCGGCGGATTTGGGCATCGGCCTCTTTATGGACCTGACCGGGGACGGCGGCGTGGGGCTGGATGACCTGGTTTTTGTTCTCCGGACACTCACCGGATCGGAGCTGCCCCCCGCAATGAATGTCGACCTTGACGGTGACGGAAAAATTGGACTGACCGAAGCGGTTTACCTTTTAAAGCAAATGGCCCAATGAAAATCAAAAAGAAGCGATTCGTTGTATTTTTTCTGTTTGTTTTTACTGCAGCCCTCATTTTGTTTTCTCCCCGCACGGCAATAGCCG
>JAQVTF010000206.1 GCA_028700185.1 Desulfobacteraceae bacterium
CACCAACGTCACCGAGTGCGAGGTGGAGTGTCCCAAGGAGATCTCCATTGCCAACATCGCCCGCATGAACCGCGAGTTTCTCAAGGCCGCCATCGCCAGCGGTGAAAAATGAAGCCGGCGCCAAGGCGCATGCCGATCTTGCCTGTCGGTTGACAATTTCAAAAATGCATCAAGGTTTGGCAGGCGCATAAAAAGGCGCAAAAGTGGACGGACTGGACAAGGTGGACAGCAATGGCGGCAATGCAGCTTACATTTTGGTCGCCGTGGCCATCCAGAGTTGAAAATTATTTCTTACGCATGGATCAAGCCTTGGAGCTCCTATGATTGTCGCCGGCCTCAAACTGACCCTTCTTGGAATGGTGGTGGTATTCAGTTTTCTATTGCTGTTGATTCTGTCCGTCAAGATTTCCCAGCGGTTTCTATCTGAGGGAAGCGTCCGGGAGCTGGCAGAGATGGAGGCGGCCGAGATGAGGCGACGGCGCCGGGGGGCGCCCGGTCCCGATGAGGGGACCCTGGTTGCCGTCATCAGTGCGGCCATCGCGGCCCATCGGGCCCGCCTGCGAGAGCGCGGATAGCTCGTTTGTAACTTGTAACTGTTACCGTCAAAGGACAACCGACCGTCATGAAAAAAATCGAGTTCATGGATACTTCTCTTCGCGATGGATTCCAATCGGTGTTCGGCGCCCGTGCGCTGACCGACGATTTCATCCCCGCGGTGGAAGCCGGCGCCCATGCCGGCATCACCCACATGGAAGCCGGCGGCGGGGCCCGCTTCCAGGCCCTATTCATGTATTGCGGAGAATCGGCCTTCGACATGATGGATCGCTTCCGTGCCGCCGCCGGCCCGACGCTCAAGCTTCAGACGCTGGCCCGGGGCATCAATGTGGTGGCTCTGTCCGCCCAACCGCGGGACATGATCGACCTGCACGCGCGGATGTTCAAGAAACACGGGATGACCCACATCCGCAATTTCGATGCCCTCAACGACGTGCGCAACCTCGTCTATTCGGGCCAGTGCATCAAGGATGCCGGTCTTCACCACCAGGTGTCCGTTACCATGATGGAGTTGCCGCCCGGGTGCACCGGCGCCCACGACGTGCCGTTTTACCTCAAGACGTTGCGCGAGATTATCGACTCCGGCCTTCCTTACGACTCCGTCTGTTTCAAGGACGCCTCAGGCACGAGCCACCCGCGCAAGTTTTACGAAACGATCAAGGCGGCGCGGAAGCTGTTGGGCGACGACACCATCATCTGGGCCCATACCCACGAGACCGCCGGGGTGGGGGTCACCCAGTACCAGGCGGCCATCGAGGGCGGTGCCGACGGGGTGGACGTGGCCCGTACCCCGCTGTCCGGGGGGACCTGCCAGCCGGACATCCTGTCTTTGTGGCACGCCCTCAAGGGCACCGACTATAGCCTGGACATCGACGTCAAGAAGATCATGGAAGCCAATCGGGTGCTTCAGGAATGCCTCAAGGACTATTTTTTCCCTCCGGAAGCCCAGAAGGTCTCTTCGGAGGTCATTCTCTCGCCCATGCCCGGCGGCGCCCTGACGGCCAACACCATGATGATGCGCGACACCGGCACCCTGGACCTGTATCCCAAGGTGATCGAGGCCATGAGCGAATGCGTGGCCCGGGGCGGTTTCGGCACCTCGGTGACCCCGGTGTCCCAGTTCTACTTCCAGCAGGCCTACGCCAACGTCACCCAGGGGCCGTGGAAGAAGATCACCGACGGCTACGGCAAGATGGTGCTGGGCTACTTCGGCCGTACACCGGTGGCACCGGATCCGGAAATCGTGCGCATCGCCTCGGAGCAGATGGGCAAGCCGGTCTTCAAGGGCGATCCGGTGGACGAGCTGGAGCCTGGAATTCCCAAGGCCAAGGCCATCCTGGAAAAGGAAGGGCTGCCGGTCACCGATGAAAACATCTTCATCGTGGGGGCCCTCCAGACCCCCGGCGGCAACAAGGGACTCGATTTTCTAAAGGGCAGCCGACCCATCAACGTGCGCAAGGTAAGTCACGAAGAGGCCCCGGCGGCGGCCGCTCCGAAGCCCAAGGCGGAGGCGGTGGACGTTCCCGGCGAGTACACGGTGACGGTGGAGGGCAAGGCCTACCAGGTGAAGGTGGAGGCGGCCACCGGCGCCGTGCAATCGGTGCAGCCGGCCGCCGCGGCCCCAAAACCCGTCCAGACCGTGGCGGTCAAGGCCAAGTTGCAGGGAATCGTCTCGGAGATCTTCTTTGCCCCCGGAGACGCGGTGCGCCAGGGGGAAACCCTGGTGATTCTCGAGGCGATGAAGATGGAAACCCCGGTGGTGTCCCCCTGCGATGGCAAGATCGCCTCCATCGACGTGGAAAAGGGCCAGGTGGTCAAACCGGAGCAACTCGTGGCGACCATCGCCTAGGCGGGGAGAGCCTGACATGCCAAGGAGAAAACGTTTTGCGGGCAAGACCCTGGGAGTCGCCATCCTCCTGCTGATCATGGCGCTCCCCGTTGCCGCTTCCACGGAGACCTCCGACGCCGAGCTGGCGCCCATGGGGGCCATGATCGGCGAATTTGCCAAGACCACGGGGGTTTTCGGGTTCCTGTGCCCGGCGTCCGGGCACTGGACCGACGGCATCGGCGGCCTGTTGATGATCGCCGTGGCGCTGCTGATGCTGTACCTGGCCATCGGCAAACAATTCGAGCCGCTGCTGCTGGTGCCCATGGGATTCGGCTGCCTGCTGGCCAACATCCCCTTGGCGGGAATGACCGATCCGGGCGGTATCGTCTACTACATCTACGAAATCGGCATCAAAACGGGGGTGTTCCCCCTGCTGGTGTTCATGGGGGTGGGGGCCATGACCGATTTCGGTCCCATGATCGCCAACCCCAAGACGGCGCTGCTGGGGGCCGCGGCCCAGTTCGGTATTTTCACCACCCTCATCGGCGCCCTGGTGCTCTCGGAACTGGTGCCCGGGATCGACTTCGACCTGTTCGATGCCGCCTCCATCGGCATCATCGGCGGCGCCGACGGGCCCACGGCGATTTTTTTGACCAGCCAGCTCTCTCCCGACCTGCTGGGGGCCATCGCGGTGGCGGCCTATTCCTACATGGCCCTGGTGCCCATCATCCAGCCGCCCATCATGCGGGCCTTGACCAACCCTGAAGAACGCAAGATCCGCATGACCCAGTTGCGCTACGTGGGCAAGGTGGAAAAGATCGTCTTTCCCATCGTGGTGCTGGGCCTGTGCATGCTGCTGCTGCCCTCGGCCTCTCCGCTGATCGGGTTTTTCATGTTCGGCAACCTCATGCGCGAGTGCGGGGTGGTGGAGCGGCTTTCCAAAACCACCCAGAACGCCCTGATCAACATCGTCACCATTTTTCTGGGGCTGGGGGTGGGCTCGCGTCTGTCGGCGAGTAGTTTTCTCAACCTGGAAACCTTGGGGATCCTGCTGCTGGGGGTGATTGCCTTTTCCATCGGCACCGCTTCCGGGGTGATCATGGCCAAGTTGATGAACCGGTTTTCCAGCGATCCGATCAATCCGCTGATCGGTTCCGCCGGGGTTTCGGCCGTGCCCATGGCCGCACGGGTCAGCCAGAAGCTGGGCATCGAGTCGGATCCCGAGAACATGCTGCTCATGTTCGCCATGGGCCCCAATGTGGCCGGCGTGATCGGTTCGGCGGTGGCCGCCGGCGTTCTGCTCACCTTGAAGAATCTTTTGGTTTGACCGCAACGCCCGACTGAGCGATAACCCTCCCTGTACGGTGGCGGCCGAAATCCGCCACCGGGCATCATGGGCTTAAATTCGACTATTGGTCATCAGGGAGGTTTGGAGGAAACATGTCGATTCGCGTGTTGATGTTCAGAAGAATGCCCCGTTTGTATGGAGGGTTGGAAGCCGACCTACTGCCCCAGTTGGGGCCGATGCTGGTGGAGGCCAGACAGTTGGCGTTTCGCCAGCCGGGATACATCTCCGGCGAGACGATGCGCAATATCAGCGATCCCTACGAATTTCTGGTGATCAGCACCTGGAAGTCGGTGGAAGACTGGGAGCGGTGGTTTGCCAATCCCCAGCGCGCCGACATCGAAGGAAAAATCGACGCCCTGCTGGGGCACCCCACTGAATATCGGGTTTACTCCTACGATTAGCCGCCAGGGGACGGCGGCGCCACGGCCGCCGGGCGGGGACGGCGGCGTCCGACAGGTCCGTGATGCGTTTCGGCATCCTCAAAAAATTTCTGGCCGCCTTTCTGGTGCTGTCCCTGGTCCCCCTTCTGGTCCTCAGCTACTACGCCCGGGAGAAAGTGACCGAGGTCGGCCGCAGGGCCGTGGATGGCAGTCGACAAGCCCTGAGCCACACCGCCATGCGTTTGCTGGAGGCCCGGGCCCGGGCCATCGCCCGGCAGGTGGAGTTGTTTCTCGACGGGGCGGCCGGGGACCTGAAGTCCCTGGCCATGCTCCCACCGGATCCGAACAGCTACCTCAAGTTCCACCGTATCCACCAAAGCGCCGTCTGGGTGCGTACCGGCAGTCCTGATCATCCCCGGGAAATCCGTCCCGCCATCCCCCTTTACCGGGAGTTGACCTACGCCGGTGC
>JAQVTF010000207.1 GCA_028700185.1 Desulfobacteraceae bacterium
AAACGGTGTACGTTTCGCCTGTCTCATCGGCGACCGGGGACGGGCCGCCGGATACGGTGGCAGCGGCGCGGTTTTCGGCGCCAAGCGGCTCAAGGCGATTGCCGTGCGCGGAGGGCGGCCCGTGACCGTGGCCCACCCCGAAGCCCTGCTGGATGAGCTGGTGCGCTTCAACCGCGAAGTGGTGGAAAAAAGCGATTTCGTCAAGGTTCATCGCGGTGGCGGCACCCTGGCCGCCTACCTGTTGCCCGGTGAAAACCGGCCCCACGCGGTGGGCAACATGAGCGGCGCGTTCTGGGACAACGATTCCATCGCCAAGGTCGACCGGGACGCCTTCGACCGGCGCTACCTGGTACGGCGTCACGCTTGTTTTGCCTGCCCGGTGTACTGCAGCGCCGTGTACCGGGTGGGGGACCTGGTCTGCGAGGGGCTCCAGGCCAACTCCTGGCGGGCTTTCGCCTCCAATCTGGGCATCACCGACCCGGAGATGGTGATGCGGCTGCATGCCCTGGCCAACCGCAACGGGATGGACGGGGATCACACCTCGGCGGTGCTGGCCTGGGCGGTGGAATGCTATCAGCAGGGAATCATTGATGCCGGTGATACCGGTGGCCTGGACCTGCGGTGGAATGACGGGGCGACGATGCTGCGCCTGCTCGAGCAGATCGTCACCGGCACCCACCTGGGGGCCGTCCTGGCCAAGGGACTGGACGCGGCGGCCGCCGAGATCGGCCGTGGCAGCCGGCATTTGGCGGTCACGGCCCACGGCAACGCCCTGATGGAGGCGGCCATGCGTTCTCACAAGGCCTGGGCCCTGGGCGTTGTCACCAGCAGCAAGGGCGGCGGGCATCTGCGCGGGGCCCCGGCGGTGGAGGCCCGACGTATTCCGCCGGAACTGAGCCGGGCCTATTTCGGCATCGATGACATCCAGGACCCCACCGCCTACGAAAACAAGGGACGTTTGGTCACCTGGTACGAAAACTACAAGGGCGTGGTGGACATGATGGGGCTCTGCTATCTGCCCTCGATGTGGATGGAGCTGGGGCTGTTCACGCCGGAGCACATCGCCCGGTTCCATCACCTGGTCACCGGTGGCGATCAGGACGCCGCGGCGTTGATGCACGCCGGAGCGCGGTTGCAGACCCTCGAGCACCTGTTCAACATCCGGCATGCCGGTTTCGGCCGCCGGGACGCCCGGGTGCCGGAAAAGCTCGCCCGGATCCCGGTGGACCAAGGGCCTTTCACCGGGCAGCGCCTTGATCCGGAACGCTGGGAAGAGATGCTCGACGACTACTACACCGCCCACGGCTATGATCCGGCCACCGGGTGGCCCACCACGGAACGGTTGGCGCAGCTCGGCTTGGAACGAGACGGCCGGCGCCTGGTACAGGCCGGCATTTGCTTGCCTTCCACCGATGCGGTTGGCATGATGGGAAAAATGAAATGCCGGTGACAGTGGACATCACGCGCTGCGTCGGATGCCGGCTCTGCGAGCTGGCGTGCTCCTTTTCGCGGTATGGCCAGTTCAACCCGTCACTGGCCGCCATTTGCGTTATTTTCAAAGACGACGGGACGCTGGCGGTGACGATCAGCCAAGATTGCGCCGGTTGCCGTCGGCCCTTGTGTGTGGATTTTTGCCCGGTGGGGGCCATCGCCGGTTCAGCGGGCCGTGAATAAACGGCGTCTTCGGTCGCCTTTCCCCGTCGCCGGAGCGGTGGCGGGCGCCTGGCGGCTACCTGGGATGTCGAGACAGAGGGACCGCGCCCAAGCGGTCGCAAGCGCCGTGGCCGGTGGGAACGCCGGCCGCGGGGGAATTTCAACACAACGAAGCAAAAGAAAGGGTCGATCATGAAAAGAGTGCTTGCAATGACGGTAGCGGTAATGGTTCTGGCGGTTTTCGCCGTTGGTCCCTGCGCGGCCAAGACCACCTGGAACGCCAATTCGGTTTGGCCGCCCAACAACCACCAGAGCATCGGGCTGGAGGAATTCGCCGCCAAGGTCAAGGAAGCCACCAACGGTGAGCTGGAGATCATTGTCAATTCCGGCGGCGCCCTGGGCTACAAGGGCCCCGAGCTGCTCAAGGCGGTGCGTGACGGTCTCGTGCCCCTGTCCGACATGCTTGTGTCAGGGGTGGCCGGCGACGAAAAGATCTTTCAAATCGTCACCCTGCCGTTCCTGGTGCTGGATTTCGAGGAGACCAAACTGCTGAACCAGACCGCCCGGCCTTACTTCGACAAAGCGGCGGAAAAATGGGGGCAGAAGATTCTCTACATCGCCCCCTGGCCCGGTGCCGGTCTGTGGACCAAACGCAAGATCACGACGGTCGAGGACATGAAGGGGCTCAAGACCCGCACCTACGACAAGAACGGGGCCCTGGTGGTGGAAGCCACCGGTGGAACACCTTACGCCCTGCCGTTTTCAGAAGTTTACTCGTCCCTGGCCACCGGTCTCATCGATTCGGTGATCACCTCCACCCCCACCGGTGTGGACGGCAAATTCTGGGAAGTGCTCCAGTATTACCATCCGTTGAACATCACCGTGGCCACCGACATGGTCAACGTCAATCTCAAGGCCTTCAACAAGCTGGACAAGGAGACCCAGGAGACCCTGGTCCGGCTCGGCAAGGAGATGGAAGAGATCATGTGGCAGCGGGTGGTGGAAATCGACAAGGAAAAGGAAGCCATCTGCAATCAGAACGGCATCGAGACCGTGCCGCCGTCCAAGGAGCTGCTCAAGGCCCTGGCCGAGGTCACCGAGTCCATCCGTGCCGACTGGCTCAAGGACGCCCCCCAGGATGCCAAGGCCGCCTACGCGGACTTCATGGGAAAAGTGGCGCGTTAAAATAGGGTTTGCGGCTTGTTTCGGTCACACCGACGCAAGTTGACCGATCAGGGGACGGCCCGTTTCGCTCAGCGGGGCGGGCCACTCCAATCCATGATGGCGCTTCCCTCGGCTGATACGCGGGGCGGAGCACCGGGAGTAGGGCAGTGATGAAAACCTTGGTCAGATGGATCGACCGCCTCTCCGCTGCGGGAGGGGTGTTGGCCGCGGTCATGCTGTGCGCGGGGCTGGTGCTGATCGCGGCCGAAATTGTGACCCGCAGTTTCTTCGACTACACGCTGTACATCACCGAAGAGTATGCCGGCTACCTCATGTGCGGCCTGACCTTTTGCGCCCTGGCCTACACCCTGCGCGACAAGGGACACATCCGCATGACCTTCCTGCTCAAGGCGGTCAAGGGGCGCCCGCGGATCTACCTGGACCTGGTCTGTTTTGTCATCGGTCTGGCCTTCTGCGTGGTGTTGACCTGGTTCACGGGGCTGTTTTTCTGGGATTCGGTGGTCAGCCGGTCCCAGTCGATGCAGATCTCGGAGACCTACCTGGCCGTTCCCCAGTTTTTCATGCCGCTGGGCGCCTTGCTCATGACCCTCCAGTTCTTCGGCGAAATCCTGCGCGCCATCCTGCTGCTCCAGGGCGGCGTGGACGAAGCGGCGCTGCGCGAAGAATCCGACGCCCTGGGACGGTAGCCTTTTTGGGGCCGCCGGCGGGGTTCGGCCCCGGCCGGCCATAGGAGTTCAAAAACGTGGAACTTGTCAGTGTTTCCCTGACCCTGTTCGCCTTGCTGGTCGTTTTCATGGGCGGTACCGTGTGGATCGGCATCGCCCTGTTTCTGGTCGGTCTGGGCGGATTCGTCTTCTTTACCGAGATTCCCTTCGGTACGATCCTGAGCAATGTCGCCTGGAACAACACCAGCGGCTCGGCCATGATGGCCCTGCCCATGTTCGTCTGGATGGGCGAGATCCTGTTCCGCAGCAAGATTTCGCAAAATCTCTTCAACGGGCTGACCCCCTGGATGGACCGGATCCCCGGGCGCCTGCTGCATGTGAACATCTTCGCCTGCACTTTCTTCGCCGCGGTCAGCGGCTCTTCGGCCGCCACCACCGCCACCGTGGGAAAGATCACCGTCCCCGAACTCAAGGAGCGCAACTACGACCAGCGCCTGGCGGTGGGGTCCCTGGCCGGCGCCGGCACCCTGGGGTTTCTCATTCCGCCGAGCATGATGATGCTCGTTTACGGCATCATCGGCGACGTGAGCATCGGCAAACTGTTCATCGCCGGATTTTTGCCGGGCGTGCTCATCGCCGGCCTCTTCAGCGGCTACATCATGCTGCGCTGCATCATCCGCCCCCAGCTCGCGCCGGCCGGCGCCGACCATCACACCTGGGCCCAGCGCATCCGGGCCATTCCGGAGATCGCGCCGGTGCTGGTCCTCATCGTGGTGGTGCTCGGCAGCCTCTACGCCGGGTGGGCCACCCCCACCGAGGCCGGCGCCGTGGGCGTGCTGGGGGCCCTGGGCTTCGCCCTGGCCACCCGCAGCCTCGACTGGGAGGTCTTTGCCGCCAGCCTGATGGGGGCCATCAAGACGAGCTGCATGATCATGCTCATCGTCATGGGGGCCAGCTACCTGTCGGTGGTGGTGGGCTACCTGGGCATCACCCGCAAGCTGACCATGCTGGTGACCGAGATGGGACTGTCGCCCTATTTGTTGATCCTGATTCTCTCCTTTCTCTACA
>JAQVTF010000208.1 GCA_028700185.1 Desulfobacteraceae bacterium
CGAGGCCGCCAAGGAAACCGCCGCTGAAGTGAAGGATGCCGCCGTGGAGGCAACGGACAAGGTGGTCGAAACAGCCAAGGGGGCGGTTGACGCCACCGTTGAGACGGCCAAAGAGGCGGTGGACGCCACCCAGAAAGCAGCCGCTGACGCAGCGGACAAGGCCGCCCAGATGGCTGGGGAAGCCACTTCGGGTGCCGAGGAAACCGCTTCCGATATCGAGCAGAAAGCCGAGGAGGCCAAAAAATAGCCGACGCATAGCCTGCGAGCCAATGCATCAGCCAAGGCCGTCACGAGATCAAAATGCGTGAAATCAAAAGGCCCCGGAATTTCCGGGGCCTTTTGCTATACCGCGAATCGAAACCTGAACAATCGGGTTTTTTCCCGTAAGAGGCCGCCATGCCCAGCTTCAAACTCACCATCGAATACGACGGCACCGCTTACTGCGGCTGGCAGCGCCAAGCCGGTGATCCCACCGTCCAGGAGACCATCGAGAGGGCCTTGGCGTCAATGGTGAACCACCCGGTTTCCTTGGCCGGTGCCGGCCGCACCGACGCCGGGGTCCATGCCCTGGGCCAGGTGGCCCACTTCCGCGCCGACACCCGTCTCACCGCTGAGGTGTTTCTCAAGGGGCTCAACAGCCTGCTGCCCGAGGATATCGTGATCCGCGCCTGCCACTGTGTGCCGGACGCCTTCCACGCCCGCTACGACGCCCGGGGCAAGCACTACCGCTACCGGATCCTCAACCGTCCGCGGCCCATGGCCATCGGCCGCAACTACGCCTGGCACGTGCGCCATCCCCTGGATATCGCCGTGATGCGCCAGGCGGCGGCCGTCCTTTGCGGCACCCATGACTTCAAGAGCTTTGAAGGAGCCGGCAGCCCCCGGAGCAGCACGGTACGCACCATTTTCCGCTGCGAGCTGACGCCGTGCGAAGAAGATCTGCTGCACCTGGACATCGCGGGCGACGGTTTTTTGCGCCACATGGTGCGCAACATCGCCGGCACCCTGGTGGAGGTCGGATCAGGCCGGCGCCCCCCCGATGACGTACCGGCGATTCTCGCCGCCCGCGACCGCCACCGGGCCGGCATCACCGCGCCGGCCCGGGGCCTTTTTCTGGTGGGGGTGGATTACGGGCAAGAGTGAGTGGCGGCCCGGGGGGCTGGCCCTTTCAAGCGGCCGGCCAAGTCAGACCGTCCTGACCGGTCCGATCGCCACGGCCCCCAACTCTGACGCGCCAGCCTCCAAGTTTCCAGTTTCAAGTTTCCAGTTTCAACCCTCCCGCTTCCAGTAGGGATTCACCAAATCCTCGAACACCGACATGGCCGCCTCGGCCCCCTGGCCGGCGGCGGTGACGATCTGCTTGTAGCCGCCTTCCACGTCCCCGGCCGAGTAGATGCCGGCGACAGTGGTGCGGTGGCGGGCGTCACGGGCGATGTAGCCGTCCTCGCCGAGGGCCACGCCGATTTTTTCCGCCAGCCCCACGGTGGGCACGTAGCCGATGGAAACAAAGACCCCATCCACCGCCAGCTCCTGTTTTTCCCCGCTCTTGCGGTTGACCAGGCGTACCGCCGTCACCCGGTCCCGGCCGAGAATTTCTTCCACCTCGCTGTCCCAGATCACCGGGATGCCGGCATCCTCCAGGTTTTTCACCAGATGGGCCTGGGCCCGCAACCTGTCCCGGCGGTGAACGATGGTCACCTCCACCCCCATGTTCTGGAGAAAGAGGGCCTCGGTGACGGCGCTGTCCCCGCCCCCCACCACGATGGTGCGGCGGCCGCGGAACAGCGGCCCGTCGCAGGTGGCACAGTAGCTCACCCCCCGGCCGGCCAGGCGCTTTTCGCCCGGCGCGCCCAGTTGCCGGTGGCTGGCGCCGGTGGCCAGGATCACGGTGCGGGTCTTGAACTTGCGCCGACTGGTCTGCACCACGATGGGCTCCCCCGGTGTGATGTCCACCACCTCTTCTCCCTGGAATATCTGGACATACTCCAGGGCGTGGGTCACCAGGATGTCCACCAGGGTTTTGCCCCCCACCTGGGTGAAGCCGGGGTAGTTTTCCACCACCGGGGTAGTGGCCACCTGCCCCCCGAGGGCCTCCCGCTCGATCACGGCGGTCTTCAACCCGCTGCGCACCGTGTAGATGCCGGCGGTGAGCCCCGCCGGTCCCCCGCCCACGATCACCACGTCGGTCTCCACCAGCTCCGCGTCGCTTTCGGGGATGAAAATGGTCTGGGGCTCCAGCTTGAGCAGCGAGGCGCAGAACACCTCCTCGCTCTGGGCCCCAAGGCCGATCTGCACATCGTTGGCAAAGGCCTGGGGCACGCTGTGGGCTTCGTACTCATCGGCGATCTCCGGCTGACACTGGATATCGATGATCTCCAGGCGGATGCGGTCCGGCGCTTCCACGGCGGCCCGGAGGGCGTTCACCGCCTCCTGGGGACAGTACGGGCACGAGGGGCTGACGAAAACCTTGACGTCCCGCGGCTCGGCGATGCGGGCGATCACGGTGCGGCTCTGCTGGCTCAGACCGCTGTCGCCCCGGCCCACCAGCATGAGCATCTCCAGAAAGGTGCGCCCCTCCTCGCCCATGGGCGCCCCGATCCAGTGGATCTGATAGCGCTCCGGAGCCACCACCAGGGTGGGCGAATAGGCCACGTTGTACTTGCGGGCCAGCTCGTGATCGAGGCTGAACTCGCGGAAGGTGATCTTGTCCGTAATCTGGCGAAAGGCCCGGATCACCTGGCGGATGGCCTGGGTGAAGGGGTTGTCTTCGGCCGGATAGGCGAAGAGGATCAAGTCGATGGGACGGGAGAAGGATTCAAAGGTTTTCTTCAGTTTTTCAAGAGCTTGTTTGGCATCTTGGTCCTGGATCTCAGGCGAATCGCTCGGGTGCGCCATGCAGACCTCCACTGAATGGGGGTGATTGGGGCTTGAAATCGGACGATTGAAAATCGATACTGGCGATCGCTTGTTGGCGAATTGCGCGTCAAACCGGTCACACCAGGCGGACATCTCTGACCGATCTGAAAAAAAACCGATGCCGAACCCATTCTCGGCTTGCGCTTCACCTAAACTCGTAAACAATAACATGCTAATTGAGCCGGAAAAAACCGTCAAGCCAAACGGACGATGAAGGCAGAAACCGACGATAGAGCCCGGGCACGCCCGGCGCCGCGGCTGTTCAGCTACGAGCTGCCCGGCGGCTGGCAGGTGCTGGCCGGCCGCACCGATGCCGACAACGACCAGCTCAGCCTGAAGCTGGCCGCTCCGGATGACCTGTGGTTTCACGTCCGCGGCATGCCCGGCAGTCACGTGATCCTGCGCGCCCGCCCCGGCGAGCGGCCTGACCGGGAGACGGTGCGGCAGGCGGCGGCCATCGCCGCCTATCACTCCAAGGCCCGCTCCGGCGGCAGCGTGGCGGTGAGCTGCACCGAGGCGCGTTACGTTTCCAAGCCCCGGGGCGCCAAGCCCGGCACCGTGACCATCCGCCAGGAGCGGGTCATCAAGGTGCATCCGGGGCTGCCGGAGGACTCGTCCCTGGCGCCGCCAGAATAGATGGCCCCATCTTCACACCAACCCGGGAGGGCTTTGTGCTGACCACCGACCTGCCTTTCTTAGACGACCCGGACGGCGCCGCGGTGCCCAGCGGCCTGCCTCCGGTGATCGACGCCCACGTCCATGTCTTTCCCCACCGCCTCTTCGGCGCCGTTCAGCAGTGGTTCGATCGTCATGCCTGGAAGATCCGCTACCGGATGTCCACCGCCGAGATCTTCGATTTCCTGCTTTCCCGCGGGGTGCGGCACATCGTGGCGCTGCAGTACGCCCACCGCCCGGCCATGGCCGCCGAGCTCAACGACTACATGATCGCCCAATGCCGGCCCTACGCGGGACGGGTCACCGGCCTGGCCACGGTTTTTCCGGGAGAGGCAAACGCGGCGGACATCTTGCAGACGGCCTTCGACGGCGGCCTGGCCGGGGTTAAGCTGCACGCCCACGTGCAGTGCTTCGACCTGGCGGCCGAAACCATGGCCCCGATCTTGGCGTGCTGCCGCCGCAACGACAAGCCGCTGGTGATCCACGCCGGCCGGGAGCCCAAAAGTGATGCCTACCGCTGCGACCCGCACCGAATCTGCCGGGTGGAAAAAGTCCAGCGGGTCCTGGAAGCATTTCCGGGTCTCAAGCTCTGCGTGCCCCACCTGGGGTTAGACGAACTGGCCGCCTACCGGCACCTGATGGACCGCCACGACAACCTCTGGCTGGATACCACCATGGTGTTGGCCGACTATTTCCCCCTCGCCGCCCCCATCGACTTGCGCCGCTACCGGCCGGACCGAATCCTGTACGGCTCCGATTTCCCCAACATCCCCTACCCCTGGGACCGGGAGTTGAAAAAACTCGCCGCCGCCGGCCTGGACGACGATCTGCTGGAACGGATTCTGAACCGAAACGCGAGGGAGTTGTTTGGGGTAGAATAAAGTGATTCAAAGTGAACTAAAGTTTCAAGTGAACTAAAGTGACTAAAGTGAAGGAAT
>JAQVTF010000209.1 GCA_028700185.1 Desulfobacteraceae bacterium
TCCGGGTCAAGCCCGGAATGACGGATTACGACCGGACCCTGGAATGACGGGATGGGACCGGACCCCGGAATGACGGGATGAGACCGGACCAGGGAATGACGGGATGGGACCGAACCAGGGATCAGGCCAGGCGCTCTCCAGTGTTTTTCAGCAGCTCGTCACCCCGGGCGAAGACCCGGGGTCCATTTCGAACGGCTGAAGGTTGCCGAAGAGATTCTGTCCCTTCCGGCAACACTTCCGCCGACTCGTTCCGATAAACTTGGATTCCGGGTCAAGCCCGGAATGACGGAATGAGACCGGACTCTGGAATGACGGGATGGGACCGGAGCAGGGATCAGGGATCAGGCCAGGCGCTCTCCGGTGTTTTTCAGCAGCTCGTCACCCCGGGCGAAGACCCGGGGTCCATTTCGAACGGCTGAAGGTTGCCGAAGATATTCCTGTTTTTTCCGGCAACCCTTCCGCCGACTCGTTCCGATAAACTTGGATTCCGGGTCAAGCCCGGAATGACGGAATGAGACCGGACACCGGAATGACGGGATGGGACCGGAGCAGGGATCAGGCCAGGCGCTCTCCAGTGTTTTTCAGCAGCTCGTCACCCCGGGCGAAGACCCGGGGTCCATTTCGAACGGCTGAAGGTTGCCGAAAATCCCCAGTTCAAATCTCCAATTTCGAGTTGTCATCCCGAGCGCCAGCGAGGGATCTCTTCTCAATTGCCGCCACAAGAGGGGCCCGTGATCGGTTTATCGGGTGGCGGTTGTCGGTGTTTTGATTTTTTTACTGATAACTATTAACCGATAACGGTTTTTTCCGTTAACGCAGCAAGCAGATGGTTGAAAAATGCCCCCTAGGCCTGCCGATGAGCCCGCAGGCGCCGGCCAAGGGCCAGGGCTTCGATGGCGTTGTAGATTCGCACCGCCACCATGGCCGCGATGAACCGGGGCACGTAGAGCCAAAAAATTCCGATGCCCAGGGGCAGAAAGAGCAGCGGGTCTTCCACCATGGAATGGTTGATACCGATGGACACGTGAAGGCGTTCGATCTCTTGCTGTTCAAAGCTGCCGGCACGAAACTCCTCCACGATCACCGCGGCCCCGTAGGTCACCCCGAAAAGTACCGCCGAGAGCCATAGCACCCCGACCCGTGGCCCCAACCCCAGCAGCGCCAGCACCGGCCGCATCCATCTCACCAGGTGGGGAACCAGATCAAAACGCCGCATCCAGGCCAAACCGATCATGATGCTCATCACGATCCACAAAATTTTCAGGCTGAGCCAGGCCATGGCGATGAACCAGTTGCCCAGCATTTCAGTCAGAGCGGGACGCACCGTGGCCACCGCCGGTGCCGCCGCCACCGGATCGGTACCGGTGTCCAGGAAAAAACTGCACAGTGTCACCGTCACCACAGCGGCGGAAAGACGCACCACCGTGGCCTTGCCGAGGTGAAAGCCCGACTGGGCCTGAATGATCCCCTCCTGGATCAGCATGTGAGCAATCAAAACGAAAATGGCCACCAAGGTCATCTGGGCCTGGGTGAGCGGGAGTACCGCCAGAGCGGCCACGCCGGCGTAAACCCCGGCCAGGGCCCCGGCCACGATGGGAAAGGCCGCGATGCTCGGTAGTCCCATGAACCCCATCAGCGGGGCCAAAAGACCGTCCAGGTACCCCAGAATACCGCTGTACTCGAGGAGGGCGGTGAGCAGGGAAATCGGCAGTATGAGTTTCAGTACCCACAGGTAGCTGCGCCAGCCTCTGGCCAGACCTTCCTTGATCCCTTCAACGGTGTGTTGCCGCCATCCGGACATGATGCAATCTTTCAAGAAAAGATAAATTAATAAATATTTTCAATCTATTAAAACTATCACGCACCAAAATTATGTTTTATATCTTCGTGAAACTTTTCGCCTGATGACATGGATTCCCCGGATCAAGTCCAGGGCAGGCTCTGCTTTCGCAGGAATGACGAGAGAGAAGAGACGAATGGTGCCATCCTCTGCCATCACCCCGGGCACTGACCCGGGGTCCATGTCAAAAGGATAGATGTTGCCGGATACTCCAAGTTTCAAATTTCAAGTTTCCAGTTTCAACGTGTCACATCGGGCGTCTTTTTTGTCATCCCGAGCAACGCGAGCAACGAGGGATCCCTCCCGCGGCTGTCACCCATTCCCGCCCTATTTTCCCTCTTGTTTAATTTCCGCGTGCCGAAAGCAGGATACCAGGTGATCGTTGACCATCCCCACCGCCTGCATCAGCGCATAGCAGATGGTGGGACCGACGAAGGCGAAACCCCGCTGCTTCAGATCACGGCTCATCGTCCTGGAAACGGCGGTCTCGGCGGGGACTTGATCCATGGTACGCCAGGCGTTGTGCACGGTTTTTCCTTCCACGAAACGCCACAGGTACGCATCCAGGCTGCCGAAAGCCGCCTGCACCTCCAGGCAGGCCCGGGCGTTGGTGACGGCGGCGTCGATCTTGCGCCGGTTGCGCACGATGCCGGCATCGGCCATGAGGGCGCCGATCTTCTCTTCACCGTAACGGGCCACCCGGGCCGGATCAAAATCCTCGAAGGCTCGGCGGTAGTTGTCGCGCTTTTTCAAGATGGTCAGCCAGCTCAACCCCGCCTGGGCCCCGTCCAAAATCAGGGCTTCGAACAGGCGATGGTCGTCGTGCAACGGAACGCCCCACTCCTCGTCATGATAGCGGACATACAAAGGATCGTCTCCGGGCCAGGGACAGCGCACCGGAGACGATGGATGGGTCAGCGGTTTCAAGTGGACAGGGTCTCGATGAGCACGCCCAGATAAAAACGGGCGTGGCTGATGGGGGCCGCCAAGTTGGCCCGGTGGTTGGCCAGAATCCCGCTCAGGCTGGCGTTGGTGATGATGATGGGATCGATCTCGATGGCATGATGGCAAGACTCGATGGCATGGTGGAGCACCTCAAGGCCACGGCGGGCCTCGAGGGTAACATAAAAATCCTGCTCCACCGCGTGCAGAATCTCGTACAAGGCGTTGGCCACGCCCTTGGCGTAGAAGAAGTAGTCGTCGGCGGCGAAGAAGCTCACCTCCGAGCCGTCATCCTCCGTGGCCTTGACGAGGTTCTCGTCGCAACTGCCCAGCAAGTCCTCGTAAGCGATGAGCAGGGGGATCAGACTGTCGGTGCGGGTCCAGAAACGGGCGTTGCCGATCTTGAGCCGGTCACGGTAGGCGGCAAATTCCTTCAATCCCTCCTTGTACTTGCCCTCCGGGGACGGAAACCAGTACTTGTCCGCCGACACCATGAACCAGTTCATGGCGTTTTCCAGGTTCCTGTCGAAGGATTCGGTGCTCCCGGCCCGGGAGATGCGCTCGGCCAGAATGACGGCGGTGCGCCGGGTGACTTCCAGGACCCCGAGCTGGTAGTTGTTCACGTTGTCGGTGAAATTGAGGATATCGTTGGGCCGCCAACCCCAGAAGCGATCATAGAGCTCATGCTTCATCGGTTTGATCACCGCATCCACCAGCGCTACCCCGGGAACCTGGGGTTCCGCCGGGGCGACCCCGTGACCGGCAGCGGGAGAAACGACGTGCCCGCTCGGCGCCGCATGCTCGCCGGGAGCGCTTTGTTCTGCTTGGGGCGCGTGACCCGCCGGGGCGGCATGACCGGAAGAAACACTTGAAGAAGTACCGTGGCTCGATCCTGCCGGGGCCTTGGTCACTGGGGCATGGGCCCCCGTGGCCGTTCCGGAATCGCCATGAGCAACGGGTGCGGCCTGGTCCCCCGCAGAGCCTTGGACCGGCGTGGCGGCGTGGGGACTCGGGCCGGGCTGGACGGCCGGCGCAGCGTGTTCCGCGGCGCTGTCATGCAACGCCGAAGTCCCCGTGGTTCCATGGGAAATCGTTTCACTGGTCGCGAGCAGCGCCTCCGCGGTGGAATGCGCCGGTCCACTGGCCAGCTCCTTGCTGACGGAGAAAAAGCCGGCCACCGTGGCGATCACCCACAAGATCACCAGTGCCAGCAGGACGACCACGACGATCCGTTTGGTGGCGAACTGCTTGAAATCCTTCGACGTATTTTCGTCCGACGCCGTTGTATGGTCCATTGGCTCTTCCATGCTAAAATCTTCTCTCTTTAAGGTTGATGGCTGATCCCGTTCCGGCGCTGTTCCGGCCGCGGAGGCGCCTGCGGCGCGTTCCAGATTCAAGGTTTAAGGGAATTTCGGGCTGTCTTTCGCCGCATAACCTGGCTTGGTGGTTGCGTGGCAATGGGGCATCCGAAAAATTTTCCGCAAAATCCGCATCGTCACCGCATACAGTAACTTACCACGAAAACACCACCCACGGAAACCACCCTTCATTGTTTTCATTCGCCGGACCGGTATGCCGTGGGATGCAAAAAAAGGGACACTGCGTTTCCAACGGCGCCCCCTTACCCGGCGCGACGCAGTTTGCGGATATCGCCGATGCGAATGGTGACGTTCTGACTGTCGAAGTATTCGGCCAAGGGAATGAGGTACTTGCGCGACACG
>JAQVTF010000045.1 GCA_028700185.1 Desulfobacteraceae bacterium
CACCACCAATGGGAGGGGACGGCCGAGAACCTCAACTGCACCACCTCTGGGTGCCACGACCTCACCACCGCACCTGAGAGAGGTTCCGGGATACCGGATTTCCGTTATTTTAAAAACGCCTATCACAGTTCGTGCATCGGCTGCCACAAACAGATCAAGATCGCCAACCTGAGGGCGGAGAAGGCCCAAAACCTTAATACGATGATTCAGCCCGTCGGTCCCACCGGCTGTGGCGAGTGCCACCCCGATTAATCCGGCAGCGGCCCCCGTTTTCATGCCTTCTGGCCCTTTCGATATTGACCGTTTCATGGCCGTGCTGGAGTCCCATTATCCCCAATGGCAGGCCCCGGTGGTGACCCTCATCGCCGAGCGCGGCGCTTCGCCTTTTGAGATTCTGGTATCGACCCTCCTTTCCTTGAGAACCAAGGACCAGGTGACCATTGTCGCCTCCCGGCGCCTGCTGGCGGTGGCGCGAACCCCTGAAGCCATGCTGGCCCTGGATGTGGACACCATCGGTGAGCTGATCTACCCGGTGGGCTTTTGGAAAACCAAGGCCCAGCGGTTGCGCCAGGTCAGTGCCATCATTATGGCGCGCCATGGCGGTCAGGTTCCGTCGCGCCTGGAGGATCTGCTGGCGTTGCCCGGGGTGGGACGCAAGACCGCCAACCTTGTGCGGATCGAAGGTTTCGGCCTTGACGGCATCTGCGTCGACACCCACGTGCACCGGATCAGCAACCGCATCGGCTACGTGCGCACCAAAACGGCAAATGAAACCGAAATGCGCCTGCGCGGCAAGTTGCCCCGCCGTTACTGGGTGCGTTATAATGAAATACTTGTGGCTTTCGGCCAGTTGATCTGCCAGCCGGTATCCCCTTGGTGCAGCCGCTGTCCGGTGGACGATCTGTGTCGCCGGGCAGGCGTCAAGCACAGCCGGTGAGGGGAGGATGCCGGAGGTCGGAAGTCCGAGGACGAAAGTCGGAAGTGCTAGATCGGAGTCGCTCATGCCCCGTCGCATCAAACTGGTATCCTGGAACGTCAATGGTCTCAACGCCGCCATGCAGAAAGGCTTCGCCGATTCGCTGCACCGACTGGACGCCGACGTTGTCGGCATTCAGGAGACCAAGCTCCAGACGGAAAAACTCACCGACGCCATGCGGGACATGGACGGCTACCGTTCCTACTGGTCGTTTTGCACCGTCAAGAAGGGATACAGCGGCACGGCGGCCTACACCCGCATCGAGCCGGCGGCGGTGGGCTACGGCATGGGACATCCCGAATTTGATGACGAGGGAAGGGTGGTGTGGTTGGATCTGGGCGATTTCGTCCTGTTCAACGTCTATTTTCCCAACGGCCAGATGGGAGACGATCGGCTCGATTACAAGCTGCGGTTCTACAAGGCTTTTTTTGACCACTGCGACAGTTTGCGGCGCCAGGGTCGCCCGCTGGTGATCTGCGGCGACTACAACACCGCTCACAACGAGATCGATCTGAAAAATCCGAAAGCCAACGAGAAGACCTCCGGTTTTTTGCGCATCGAGCGCGACTGGCTCGATCGTATCGTGGGCGACGGGTATGTGGACACCTTTCGCCACCTCCATCCGGAAACGGTGAAGTACTCGTGGTGGACCTATCGTTTCAAGGCCCGGGAACGCAACGCGGGATGGCGCATCGACTATTTTTTTGTCACCCGGGATATCATCGACCGGGGCTGGGTGCGTGAGGCCTTTATCGAAAACGATATCTTTGGCTCGGACCACTGTCCGGTGGGGCTGGTGCTGGAGATTTGAACAACCACTGACCAATGGCCACTGATCCCCCCACCACCCCGTGCCCGTCGCGAACCGCCATCCGTGCCCAGGCGAGCCGCGGCCTGCGGCCGGGGGATTGCTTTGTCGCCCGGCGGACCTTCACCGAGGCGGAGGTTCGTGATTTTGCCGCCATGAGCCGGGATTACAACCCGGTACACTTCGAGCCGCGCTGGACCACGCTGAAACGCTTCCGGGGGCCGGTGTGCCACGGTTTGCTGGTGGGCAGTCTGCTCACGGAGATCGGCGGCCAGATCGGCTGGTTGGCCACAAACATGGGGTTTCGTTTCCGGCGGCCGGTATATCCCGGCGACACGGTCACCTGTCGCATGACGTTGCTGACGGTGGATGACCGGGGGCGGGCCCGGGCCGAGGCGGTGTTTTTGAACCAGCGGCAGGAAACGGTGATCGAGGGCAACCTGGAAGGCATCGTTCCCGGTCCCGATGAGCAGGCCCTGTTGCAGGACATGATGAGCGCCGGAGACCCGACCAACGGTCTGGCGCACCGAGAGGAACAGCCATGAGGATGCGCATCACCTATTGCGTGCGCTGAAACTACCAGCCACGCGCCGCCCGGGCGGCGGAAGCAGTTCAGGAGAAGTACGGTATCGAAGTGGATCTGGTGCCCGGTGACGGCGGGATTTTTCTCGTGGAACTCGATGGGCAGACGATTTTCCAGCGGCGGCTGGGGGTCAAGATTCCGGAACCCGATGGCATGGTGGCGCTGGTGGCCGAGCATCTCGGTGCCTAGTGGCACATTTTGGGTCTCGGAACGCAAGGGGGCCAAAACCCCACGAGCCGCCTGGGAAACCGGCGCCAGGTTTGGCGCCCCAAGACTCATCCGCCCAATTTTTTGTGCCGGGCCAGAAAGCGGTGAAAACCGGAACGCTCGTCCTCCATGGCCCGGGTCAGGGGGACGTCGGCGCGGTGGCGAATCAGCCGGCGCAAAGTTCTGACCATGGCCGGATCGTGGGCCGCGATCATCCCGGCCACTTCACCGGCGCGACCGAGCAGTTGCTCCGGGGGCACCACTTCGTTGACCAGCCCGAGTGCCAGGGCCTGCCGGGCGTCGAGCCAGGTGCCGGTGAGCGACAGTTGGAGGGCCATGCGCCGACCGACGGCTTCTTGCAGCAACTGGCTCATTCCCCAGCCCGGGTGAATACCGACCTTCACATGAGTGTCGGCGAAGGCCGCCTCGGTGGAGGCAATGAGAAAATCGCAGTTCAGGGCCAGTTCGAAGCCACCGGTGACCGCCGGGCCATTTACCGCACCGATCAGTGGTTTGTCCAGTTTGGCCAGGACATCGGGCAGGTCGGCGCCGTCGCCGCGGGGATCGATGAGGTTTTCGGCGCCCAGCACCTTCAGGTCCAGACCGGCGCAGAAGGCGGATCCGGCACCGGTGACCACCACCACCCGCACGGCGGTGTCGGCCGCCGCTGCTTCCAGGGCGTCGTAGAGGGCTGCCAGCAACGACTGGTTCAAGGCATTGCGGCGCTGGGGGCGGTTCAGGGTGATCCAGGCCGCACCGTCCTGGATGTCGTACAAGACTTCTTCCGTGGCCATCAGCCGCTTCTCCTTTCCGTTTCAGCTCCCGCCGCGCACCAGCATGGTGGCCGGATCC
This sequence comes from Desulfobacteraceae bacterium, assembly GCA_028700185.1. Classification (GTDB taxonomy): domain Bacteria; phylum Desulfobacterota; class Desulfobacteria; order Desulfobacterales; family UBA2174; genus UBA2174. The sequence goes on from JAQVTF010000045.1 coordinate 3,427, forward strand.
AGCACCAGGGACAGTTCGCCGACACCCCTCAGGGGCTGGACCTGGACGCTGCCGCCCTCGGGAGACAGCTGCACCAGGATATCGAAAAGACCATCCACCGGTTGGATCTGGGGCGGTAGCCCACCTTCATCCGGGGCTTCGTGACGGTGGGTGCGCACCGTGAACCAGGTGCGAAGCTGGAACCGATCGGCCAGGGCCTTGAGGTCCGTCAGCATCGCCCCGCTAGTCGGTTCATCGAAGGGCAGGCCGTCCACCAGGAGCACTTCGGGTTGGAATATCCCCTGGGCGGTGAGATCCGTCATGCGCTCCTCGAGCCGGGGGGCGCTGAACCCATCCACCCGGAAGGTCATGATAAACAGATGGGGCTGAAGCGATTCCCACAGGGGAGTGATTTCCCGCACGGACTGTTCGGCCGCCGTCGTCTGGAGTACTTCCTGGTACCAGAGAGAGACTTTCTGCACGGGGTCGTTGAGACTGATATGCAGCACGTTGCGGCCCTCGATGAGGCTGTCGAGGGCCAGTTGCACAAGGAAGGCGGTTTTGCCGACGCCGGCACGGGCCAGCACGGCGCCGAATCCCCCCGGGGGGAGGGGGGCTTCGACGGCGCGGTTCAGAATGCGCATCGGGTTGCGCAGCATCAGTTCATTTTTGAGCATCTAACGGCTCCTCATCGGTTGTCGGTTGTCAGTTATCGGTTATCGGTTATCAGTTATCGGTTGTCGGGATTTTCCCTGCCAACGATAAACAAATAACCGATAACTGTTTTTACCGCTCTCGTCGCGTTGCCGCTATTTCTTTTTTTCCGCTGCCTGCCGGATCAGTTCCTCGGCGATGGACCGGGGCACCTGGCGGTAAGAGGCGAATTCCATGGTAAACTGGGCCTTGCCCTGGGTCGAGGAGCGCAGCACGGTGGAGAAACCGAACATTTCGGCCAGTGGCACTTGGGCCTCGATGACGCACATGGGCCCCTCGTCCTGGGCGCCCACAATCATGCCACGGCGCTGGTTGAGCAGTCCCATGGCGGCGCCCTGGAATTCGCTGGGCGTTTCCACCGTCACTTTCATGATCGGCTCCATGATCACCGGGGCGGCCTTGTGGTAGCCTTCGCGGAAGGCCCCGCGGGCAGCGGCCTGGAAGGCCATGTCCGAGGAGTCCACCGCATGGGCTGCGCCGTCGTTGATGGTCACCTTTACCCCGGTGACCGGAAAGCCCATCAGCGGCCCCTTGGCCAGGCAGTTGCGAAAGCCCTTCTCGCAGGCCGGAATGAAGGCGGTGGGAATGGCGCCCCCGGTGACCTTGTTTTCAAAGACGAAATCGGCCTCGGCTGTCGGCTCGATGGTGCCGGCCACCCGCCCGAATTGGCCGGCGCCGCCGGTCTGCTTCTTGTGGATGTAGTTGAAGGGGGCCGCCTGGGTGATGGTTTCCCGGTAGGCGACCTGGGGTTGTCCGGTTTCCACCTCGGCCTTGTACTCCCGCCGCATCCGTTCCACATAGACGTCCAGATGCAGTTCGCCCATGCCTTCGATGATCGTTTGGCCGGTTTCCTCGTTGACGAAACTGCGAAAGGTCGGATCCTCCTTGGTGAAGCGGTTGAGGGCCTTGGACATGTTGATCTGGGCCTTGTTGTCCTTGGGGACGATGGACAGGGAAATCACCGGTTCCGGTACGAACATGGAGGTCATGGTGAGGTGCAACTCGGGGCTGGTGAAGGTGTCCCCCGAGGCGCAGTCGATGCCGAACAGGGCACCGATGAGGCCGGCGGGGATCTGGTCGATGTCCTCCATCTGGTCGGCATGCATCCGCACCAGGCGGCCGATTTTCACCTTCCTGCCGCTGCGGACGTTGATCACCGTGTCCCCCTTGGCCAGGCGGCCCTGGTAGACCCGGATGTAGGTCAACTGGCCGTAGGGGCCGTCCTCCAGCTTGAACGCCAGGGCCACGGTGGGGTCCTCGACGCGGCTGCTCAGAACTACCGGCGCCTCTTCTCGGCTCAGATCCAGGGCTTCGTTGGCCACGTCTCTGGGGCAGGGGAGCAGGGCGTTGACGGCATCCAGCAACGGTTGGATCCCCTTGTTCTTGTAAGCCGATCCCATCAGAACGGGGGTGATGCGTCGCTCCAGGACGCCGCGCCGCAAGGCCTCGACAATCATCTCGGGCGTAATCTCGGCCTCTTCGAGGATCGCTTCCGTGAGGGCATCGCTGAAGAGGGAGGCCGCGTCGATCATCGCTTCCCGTTGGGCCGCGGCCTCGGCCTGCAAGTGCGCGGGAATCGGTTCGCGGCGGAGGATCTCCCCGTTGGCCCCGTCAAAATAGATCGCCTCCATGCGGATCAGGTCCACCACGCCCTGAAAATCGGCCTCCAGGCCCAGGGGCATTTGGATGGCCACGGCGTTGTGGCCGAGTTTTTCCCTGAGCTGCGTCAGCACCCGTGTCGGGTTGGCCCCGCTGCGGTCGCACTTGTTGACAAAGGCCATGCACGGCACCTTGTAGCGCTTCATCTGCTGATCGACGGTGATGGACTGGGATTGGACGCCGCCCACGGCGCAGAGCACGAGGATGGCGCCGTCCAGCACCCGCAGGGAACGCTCCACCTCAATGGTGAAATCCACGTGGCCGGGGGTATCGATGATGTTGACCTGGTGTCCGCCCCACTGACAGTAGGTGGCGGCGGAGGCGATGGTGATGCCGCGTTCTTTTTCCAGCTCCATCGAATCCATGGTCGCCCCGACCCCATCCTTGCCCTTCACGTCGTGGATGGCGTGGATGCGCTGGGTATAAAACAGGATCCGTTCGGTCAGGGTGGTCTTGCCCGAGTCGATATGGGCGCTGATACCGATGTTGCGAACTTTTTCGATGTTGTCCGTCATGATGGTGTTCCTTGCTTGCCAGATGAAAACATGCCCGATTGGAATTGGAAACAGACAAAAAAATCCCTTTTGAAACATCAAAAGGGATAGTCTCTGCTCAGAAAAACTCTTTAATCTACGATTCTGGAAGATGTTGTCAAGAGAAAAATGAAAAGGTCGGGGCGCAGGTTTAAAGCGTGAAAATTTCGGTTCGAGAATTTCCACTGCGATAGCGGCGGAAATCGTCCAGGATCCGACCGTGGTCGAAGGCCAGGGACCTCGGCAGCCGGTCCAGGGGAAACAGCTGTGCCCGCCGTGCGTCGTCGCCGCCCCGGGGGGTTCCTTCGGCGCGGGCGATGAAGACCGTACTGACGGTGTGATGGCGGGGATCGCGGTCCGGTGCGCTGTAGGTGTGAAACTGCTCCACGAGTTCCACCGCCAGCCCCGTCTCCTCGGCGGCTTCGCGCCGGGCCGCGGCTTCGATGGATTCGCCGTAATCGACGAAGCCGCCGGGCAGGGCCCACCCCGGCGGCGGATTGGCGCGTTCGATGAGGACGATGCCCTCGGGGGTTTCAATGATCACGTCCACGGTGAGATAAGGGTTTCGCGGGTGGTCAACCATGGTCACAGCTCCGGGGCGCCGGCGGGAATCAGGCAGACGAAGACCAGGGCCTTGGTACCGGGATTGCGGATCTGGTGCTCCACGTCTCCCGGCACGAAGACCGCCGTTCCGGGGTTGATGGGGTGCCAGCGGTCGTCGGAAAAGATTTCGCCACGGCCGGAATGGACGAAAATCTCATGCTCCCAGGCATGCCGGTGCCGGGGGGTGTGGCCGCCGGGGGCGATTTCAAATACCCGCATGCAGAAGTTGGGGGCGCCGTCGGCCTTGCCGATGACCACCCGTCCCACCACTCCCCGGGCCGGCCCATTGTCGAACGGAATTCCTGGATTGGTCGAATAATCGCAAATTTTCATATCCGCTCCGTGAAAGTCATCTGAGTTTTGTGGATCACTTTAGCAGGCCGCAACCGCACCGTCAATCCGCCTCCGGCGCCGACCCGCCTGCTTTGGGGGCTCAGGCGCCGTTGATGCGGTGGGCCTTTTCTTTTCCGGCCCCAGGGTCCCGTCAAAGTCGGGGGTTCCGTCAATTTTTTGCCGAATGGCACCGTCTTCCGCCGATCTTCCCAACCGCGGATGCCTCACCGACGTTGGGCATGAGACGGGAAAATTCAAGTGTCAAGTGAACTAAAGTGACTAAAGTGAGCTAAAGTGAAGGAATCCTGGCAGTTTTATAAAAGCCGGAGCGAAACGACGCCACCACTTTAGTCACTTTAGTCACTCGTAATTTTAGTCACTCAAAAAAAGTGTCAAGTGAACTAAAGTGACTAAAGTGAACTAAAGTGAATGAATTCTGTCAGTTATATAAAAACTGGAGCGCAGCGACGCCACCACTTTAGTCACTTTAGTCACTCGTAATTTTAGTCACTCAGAAAAAGTGTCAAGTGAACTAAAATGACTAAAGTGAACTAAAGTGAATGAATTCTGTCAGTTATATAAAAACCGGAGCGCAGCGACGCCACCACTTTAGTCACTTTAGTCACTCGTAATTTTAGTCACTCAAAAAAAGTGTCAAGTGAACTAAAGTGACTAAAGTGAACTAAAGTGAATGAATTCTGTCAGTTATATAAAAACCGGAGCGCGGCGACGCCACCACTTTAGTCACTTTAGTCACTCGTAATTTTAGTCACTTTAGTCACTCGTAATTTTAGTCACTCAAAAAAAGTGTCAAGTGAACTAAAGTGACTAAAGTGAGCTAAAGTGAATGAATTCTGTCAGTTATATAAAAACCGGAGCGAAGCGACGCCACCACTTTAGTCACTTTAGTCACTCGTAATTTTAGTCACTCAAAAAAAGTGTCAAGTGAACTAAAGTGACTAAAGTGAACTAAAGTGAATGAATTCTGTCAGTTATATAAAAACTGGAGCGCAGCGACGCCACCACTTTAGTCACTTTAGTCACTCGTAATTTTAGTCACTCAGAAAAGCGTCAGCGACGAGGGATCCGCAGTTGAGAACACAGACGGGAGGATGGACTAAACCGGAAAAAACCCTCCAAGGGATCATCGCCAAACTTTGACGGAACCCTGTTTCCGGCCCCTGCTTGACGCGCCCCGGTCTTCAGGGCAAAGTAAGGGGGTATCCATCCATGTCTCTGGACGGATACAACGTCGTGGTCAACCCGGAATCCAAGGAGAAGCGGTGTGGACTTGAATCAGCATTGCCCCGACAAGGTGGTGAACGCCCAGACAGCCGTCGCCACGATCAAGAACGGCAGCCGCGTGTTCATCGGCACCGGCTGTGGCGAACCCCAGCACCTGATCCACGCCATGGTGGCCCAGCGGAGCCTGCAAGACATCATGGTCTACCAGATGCTGTCGTTGACCTTCGCCGATTACGTGGACGACCCCGACTTTTTGAGGCGCTTTTCGCTGAAGCTCTTTTTCATCAGCGCTGGGATGCGCAAGGCGGCCTTCGAGGGCAAGATCGATTACATTCCCAGTTACCTGTCCCAGATTCCCAAGCTGTTTCATTCGCGCCGGATCGGTCTGGACGTGGCCCTGATCCAGGTGAGCCCTCCGGATCGTTTCGGCTACTGCAGTCTCGGTGTTTCGGTGGACATCACCCTGGCCGGGATGGCCAACGCCCGGCGGGTCATCGCCCAGGTCAATCCCCGGATGCCGCGCACCTGGGGGGACAGTTTCGTCCATGTGGACGACATCGACCTGTTCGTGCTTCACGAAGAGCCTCTGGTGGAAAGCCTGCCCGAAATGCGTGACACCGAGGTGGCGTTGCGCATCGCCTTTTTCGTCAACCAGCTCGTTGATGATGGCGCCACCTTGCAGATCGGTTTCGGGCGTCTGCCCTACGCCATTCTCGGGTATCTGAACAACAAGAACGACCTGGGCATCCATACCCAGTTGATCACCGACGGGTTTTTGCCGTTGTTTGAACAAGGGGTGATTACCAACAAGAAGAAGACCCTCCTGCCCGGCCGTACCGTGGCTTCCCTCTGCATGGGCTCTGAAGCGCTCTACGATTATGTGAACAACAATCCGATTTTCTATTTTCGCTCATCGGAATTCGTCAACGATCCCACCGTCATCGCCCGCAACGACAACTTCGTTTCCATCAGCTCGGCCCTGGAAGTGGACCTCACCGGCCAAGTGTGCTCCGACTCGATGGGATACCTTTTCTACAGCGGCATCGGCGACCAGGTGGACTTCCTGCGCGGCAGCACCATGAGCAAGGGGGGCTTTGCCATTATCGCCCTGCCGTCCACCGCCCAGAACGGCACGGTGTCGCGCATCGTGCCGAGCTTGAGCAAGGGCGCCGGGGTGGCCACGACCCGCGGCGACGTCAATTTCGTCATCACCGAGTACGGCATCGCCGAGCTGGCGGGCAAGGGGATCTACCAGCGGGTGATGGAACTGGCCCAGATCGCCCATCCGAGTTTCCGCGAGGATTTGATCAACGTGGCCAAGAAGCACCACTACATCTTCGCCGACCAACTTCCGCCGACGCGCCAGGACCTGCTCTTTCTGGAGGATTACAAGAGCACCCGGCGCCTCCGTAACGGCAAGACCGTGGAGTTTCGTCCCCTGCTGCCATCGGACGAGTTCAACTACCGCAATTTCTTCTACAGCCTGAAGGAAGAGACGATCTACCTGCGTTTCTTCTACAAGATGAAGCTTTTCTCCCATGAAATCGCCCAGAAGCAATGGGCCAGCGTGGACTACAAGAAAAATATGTCGGTCATCGGACTGGCGCAGAACAGGGGCCACAAGGAGATCGTGGCCATCGGTTCCTACGCTTACGAGGAGGCAGACCGGGCCGAGGTGGCCTTCGTGGTGCGGGAAGACTTCCAGGGCCAGGGGATTGCTTCCTACATGCTCGACATGCTGGAGAAAATCGCCAAGGAAAACGGGTACCGGGCCTTTTCCGCCACCGTCCTGCGGGAAAACCTGGCCATGATCAACGTCTTCAAGCGCCGTTATCCCAATGCGCGCACCGTGGCCAACGGCGGTAGCGATATCACCCTGATCATGGAATTCGAAGACGCGGTGCCCCCCCCGCGGGGCGACAAGAATGCCAGCACCTGCACCTGAGTCAGCCGTGGTCGTCTGCAGCGATGTGCAGGACCGTTGTTGGCGCCAGTGGATCGTGGACGGCGCCCAGGCGCTGGGGGTTTCCGTCACGGCGGCCCAGGCGGCGCAAATGGCCCGGTGCGCCGCCGAGCTGCTCGCCTGGAACCGCCGGATCAATCTGACCGCCATCACCGACCCGGCGCAGATGGCCTTCAAGCATTTCGTCGATGCCGTGGTGCCGGCTCCCTGGCTGCCCGAGGGGGGACGGGTGTTGGATGTCGGTTGCGGCGCGGGCTTTCCAGGCATTCCGCTGAAGATGGTGAGGCCCGACTTGCACCTGATGCTCATCGACGCGGTGCGCAAGAAAATTTCCTTTGTTTCCCACTTGATTCGCATGCTGGGCCTGACGGCGGCGGTGGCGCGTCACCTGCGGCTGGAAGAGCTGGGGCGCCAGGCGCCCCGGCCGGCCTTTGACGTCATCGTCTGCCGGGCCGTGGGGCCCTTGAATACCTGGCTGACCGATGCCGTCGAACTTTTGGCCGAAGGCGGAAGCGTGCTGGCGTGGAAAGGGCCGGCCGTGGACGAAGAGCTGGCCGCCCTGCGCCGGTCCGGTGACCCGGCGGATCGCATCCGTCTTGGCGATGGTTGGGCAACGGTGGCGCTGACGGCCTATCGTCTGCCGGTGATCGGTGACCGACGTACTCTGGTGAGGATTACGCCCCTGGGCTGAAGCGGGCCTTTTCGGCGCGCTGGATTTTTGTGGATAAGGAGTCGGATTCGTGCAAACCTTGCTCTCCCTGATCAAGATCGCCGCGGTCTTGGGCGGCGGTATGCTGTTGGGACGGATGTTTTTCGAAGAGGACAAGAAAGCCAAACGTGCCGGTGCCCCCTGGTACACACCTTATATGACGGTTCCGGGGATCCTGGTGCTGTTGGCGCTGGCACTGCCCCTAATCATCTGGCTCTACGTCCGACTGCGCTGAAGGGCGCACGCAGTCCGGCGGCCCCGTTGCGCCCGTCTCCGAGGAGGGGTTCATGAAGCGCGAGGAGTTTACCCGGCAACTGTCCATCGGGTCAGAGACCTTCACCGTTTACGATATCCGAAAACTGGAAGCCATGGGGCTGGCGGACATCTCGAGCCTGCCGTTTTGCATCAAAGTCCTGCTGGAGAATCTGCTGCGTCGCTTCGATGGCCGCATCGTCAAGGAAACCGATTTGCTCGCCCTGGCCCGCTGGCAGCCGCGCTATGAGGCCCCGGTGGAGATTCCGTTTCATCCGGCCCGGGTTCTGATGCAGGATTTCACCGGGGTGCCGGCGGTGGTGGATCTGGCGGCCATGCGTGATGCGGTCGGTAGCCTGGGCGGGGACGCCCGCCGCATCAACCCCCGGGTGCCGGTGGAACTGGTGGTGGACCACTCTGTGCAGGTGGACGCTTTCGGCACCGCCGATTCACTGGAAAAGAACGTGGCCCGCGAATACGAGCGCAACGGGGAGCGCTACGCTTTGCTCAAGTGGGCCCAGCGCAGTTTCGCCAACTTCAAGGTCGTCCCCCCCAACAGCGGCATCTGTCACCAGGTCAACCTCGAACACCTGGGCCGGGTGGTGGTGCGCGAGAAGGCCGCGGACGCCTTGATCGCCTATCCGGACACCCTGGTGGGCACCGACTCGCACACGCCCATGATCAACGGGATCGGTGTGCTCGGCTGGGGCGTCGGGGGGATCGAGGCCGAAGCCGTGATGCTCGGCCAGCCCTACTACATGACCCTTCCCGAGGTGATCGGCATCCGCCTGGGCGGAGAATTGAAACCCGGGGTGACGGCCACCGATCTCGTGCTTGCGCTCACCGAGCTTTTGCGCCAGCGCAAGGTGGTGGAAAAGTTCGTGGAGTATTTCGGTCCCGGCCTGGCCAACCTCACGGTGGCGGACCGGGCCACCATCGCCAATATGACCCCGGAAAACGGCTCCACCCTGGGCTTTTTTCCCGTGGATGCCCGCACCATCGAATACCTGCGTCTCACCGACCGGTCGGAGCGGGCCGAGCGGGCCGAGGCCTACTGCAAGGAGATGGGCCTTTTCGCCCACGGCGACGAGACGCCGACCTACACCGAAACCATCGATTTCGATCTGGGGGCGGTGGTGCCCTCGGTGGCCGGTCCGGCCCGGCCCCAGGATCGCATCGCCCTGACGGATCTCAAGGCGCAGTTTGAAAAGATCCTGGGCGGCGACTATCCCCACGATGCCGGATTGAAACAGATTTCCACCTTCGTGGACGAATCCGGCAGTCGTACCCAGCGCCCGGAAAGCCGGGAACCGGGAGAACGCCGGTACTTTCCCGTGGATCTCCACGGCCCACGCATGGCCATCGGCGACGGCAGCATCGTCATCGCGGCCATCACCTCATGCACCAATACCTCCAATCCGGCGGTCATGCTCGGCGCCGGGTTGTTGGCCAGAAACGCGGTCCGCCGGGGGCTGCGGGTGCCCGGGTACGTCAAGACCTCGCTGGCACCGGGATCCAGGGTGGTGGTGGACTACCTGACCCACGCCGGGTTGATGCCGTACCTGGAAGCCCTGGGGTTTCACGTGGTCGGCTTTGGCTGCACCACCTGTATCGGCAACAGCGGACCGCTGCATCCGGAGATTGAACGCCTGATCCGGGAGCAACATCTCACCGTGGCCAGCGTGCTTTCCGGCAACCGCAACTTCGAGGCGCGCATTCACCAGGCGGTGCGGGCCAATTTTCTCGCTTCTCCTCTGCTGGTGGTGGCCCTGGCCCTGGCCGGGCGCATCGACATCGACACGGAACAGGAACCTCTCGGATGGGACCCCAACGGAGAACCGGTGTTTCTCAGGGAGATCTGGCCTTCGGCGGAAGAGATCCGGGACGCGGTCCGGACCCATCTGGATCCGACTTTTTTTGAACACCAGTACGGCCGGATTTTTGACGGGGACAAGTTCTGGCGGGCACTGGACGTGGCCGAAAGCACCACCTTCCCCTGGGACAGTCAGTCCACCTACATTAAAAATCCGCCGTATTTCGAAGGATTCTCCCTCGATGCGACTCCGCCGGGAGACATCGAGGACGCCCGGGTGCTCATGGTCCTGGGTGACACGGTGACCACGGACCATATCTCTCCGGCCGGCGCCATCCCCGCCGATTATCCCGCCGGGCGCTACCTCCAGGATAATGGCGTGGTACCGGAAGACTTCAACTCATACGGATCGCGCCGGGGCAATCACGAGGTGATGATGCGCGGCACCTTCGGCAACATCCGCATCAAGAACGCCCTGGTGGCCCCCACCGAGGGGAGCTTCACACGCAAGTTTCCCGGGGGCGACCAGATGAGTGTCTATGACGCGGCCATGGCCTACCACCAGGAGCAAACCCCGTTGATCGTGTTGGCCGGCAAGGAATACGGCACGGGCAGCTCGCGGGACTGGGCCGCCAAGGGGACCCTGCTCCTCGGTGTACGGGCCGTGCTGGCGGAAAGCTACGAGCGGATCCACCGGGCCAACCTCGTGGGAATGGGCGTGCTGCCCCTGGTGTTCGAAGAGGGGCAGGGCTGGCGCGGGCTCGGCCTCGACGGCAGCGAGACGTTTTCCATCGAGGGAATCGCGGCGATCACCCCACGGGGCAGCATGAGGGTGCGGGCGGTGAAAACCGACGGCAGCGCCGTTGATTTCAAGGCCGTGGCCCGCTTGGACACCGAGGTGGAGGTGGACTATTTTCGCCACGGCGGCATTCTGCCCTATGTATTGCGGCGGATGATGGGCGGCGAGGGGGGATGAGGGCGCCGAAGGCGCGTTCAAAGCCGCTTCGCGGCGTTCAAGGTTCAAGGCGCCTGCGGCGCGTTCAGGGTTCAAGGCCGCTTCGCGGCGTTCAAGGCGCCTTTGGCGCGTTCAAGGTTTAACGCCGCTGCGCGGGGTTCAAGGCGCCTGCGGCGCGTTCAAGGTTTCAGGTTTCATTTTATCGCGGCAATCTTCGATCGATTGAGAGGAATATTCATTGTACGCCTATCTGGATTGTTTTTCCGGGATCAGCGGGGACATGACCCTCGGGGCGCTGGTGGATCTGGGACTCGATGCGGCCTGGCTCGAGGCCGAATTGCGTCGTTTGCCCCTGGACGGGTTCGCCCTGGCGGCCGAGGCGGTCACCGTCTCGGGCATCCGGGCCACCCGCGTATCGGTGCCTGTCGCCGACAATCCACCTCACCGTCACTGGCGGGACATCCGCGGTCTCATCGAGGCCGCCCCTTACAGCGAAACGGTGCGCCGGCACGCCCTGGCCGTGTTCGGACGCATCGCGCAAGCCGAGGCGGCCGTTCACGGTGTTCCTGAGGATCACGTGCACTTTCACGAGGTGGGCGGCGTTGACGCCATGGTGGACGTGCTGGGGGCCTGTCTGGGGTTTGAAAAGCTGGGGATCGACACCGTGGGCGCATCGGCTCTGCCCCAGGGACGAGGTTTGATCCAATGCGCCCACGGGGTGCTGCCGGTGCCGGCGCCGGCCACCGCGGCCATCCTGAAAGGCATCCCGGTTTACGGGGTGGACACCGAGGCGGAGCTGGTGACGCCCACCGGCGCGGCCCTGGCCGCCGGCCTGGCCGGCGTTTTCGGGCCGTTGCCGGCCATGGTGGTCGAGGCGGTGGGCTACGGCGCCGGTACGCGCCAGTTGGCCGATTGGCCCAACCTGCTGCGGATCTTTATCGGCCGAAGGGCCGATGGGGAGTCGGCTGTGGTGGAAGAGTCGGTGACGGTGATCGAGACGGCCGTGGATGACATGAATCCGGAGATCTTCGGCCATTTGATGGAACGTCTCTTTGCCGATGGTGCCCTGGACGTGTGCTGGATTCCGGTGCAGATGAAGAAAAGCCGCCCCGGCACTCTGGTGCAGGTGGTATGCCGCCCGGAGGACCGGGAGGCGATGATCGGTCGAATCTTCAGAGAGACCACTTCCCTGGGGGTCCGCCACGACACGGTGCGGCGTCGGGCCCTGGCCCGGCGGGTGGAAACGCTGGGCAGCCCGCTGGGGCCGGTGGCCGTCAAGCGCATCGTCGATCCCGCGGGCCAGGTCCGTTTGGCCCCCGAATACGAAGACTGCCGGCGCATTGCCGCGGCGCGCCACCTGCCGCTGAGGGACGTGTACGACGTGCTGAACCGATTTTTCCAGCAGGGCGGGGAGGCGTGTAACCTTCGCTGATGCAGCGTCTCTTTGTTGGGCGCCGGGAAGTCAAGGACGCAAAGAAAAAAAAGCACCAAAGAAAACCGACCCCTGGCCTCCGACCTCCGACCTCTGACTTCTGATCTCGGATCTCTGACCTCGGACCTCTGATTTCTGACCCCTGACCTCAAGGCACATACATGAACATCGTCACCTTCAACAACGTATCCAAGATCTACCAGATGGGCCAGGTAGAGGTGGCCGCGCTGCGCGATGTGACCTTCGCGATTCCCCAGGGGGCCTTCACCGCCCTCATCGGCCCCTCGGGCAGCGGCAAAACCACCGCCTTGAATCTCATCGGCTGTCTGGACAGCCCCACCCGCGGGGAAGTGACCGTGGCCGGCCAGGCGGTGAACCTGCTGGGTCGTCGCAGCGGGGCCGATTTCCGGGGCCGGCACCTCGGCTTCGTGTTCCAGGATTTCAACCTGCTGCCGGTGCTCACGGTCTACGAGAACGTGGAGTATCCCCTGCTCATGATCCGTGACCAGCCCAAGGCGCAGCGACGCCCGGCGGTGGAACGGGTCCTGGCGGCCGTGGGCATGGCCGATCAGGCCCGCAAGTACCCGGGCCAGCTCTCCGGCGGGCAGAAGCAGCGGGTGGCCGTGGCCCGGGCCCTGGTGGGCACGCCGGAGCTGGTACTGGCCGACGAGCCCACCGCCAACCTCGACAGCGGGACGGCGTTCATGGTGATTTCCCTGATGAAACAGATGCGCGACGCCTTCGGCACCACCTTCGTTTTTTCCACCCACGATCCCCGGATCATGGAGCAGGCCGAGCTGACCTTCCGCATGGTGGACGGACATCTGGCCGACACCGGCGTGGACAGTTCCGGACAGGGGGCCTCATGAAGATTCTGCGCCTGGCTTTCAAGAACCTGCTGCGCTACAAGCGGCGGACTTTGCTCACCGGTTTGCTCATCGCCGTGGGCGTGGTGGCGGTGATTGTTTTTGTCGGCCTCAGTGATGCGTTCAAGCGCGCCATCACCGGGCAGATCACCGACTCGATGCTCAGTCATGTCCAGGTGCACCGCAAGGGGTACACCGCCAGCATCGACAACCTCCCCCTGGACCGGATGCTTTCGGCCAAGGCGTACGGCAAGCTTGGCGATATCCTGGGCGCCGATCCGGCGGTGGAGGCATTTTCGCCCCGGATCCGGTTCGGGGCCATGTTGAGCAACTACGCCCAAACCACCAACGTGCGCCTCAACGGGGTGGACCCGGCCAAGGAAGAGGCCGCCGCACCGCTTCTGGCCGAGCGCATCAAGGACCGCACCCGCACCGACGCCATTCTGGCCCCCGGCGAGGTGGTCCTGCCGGAGATCCTCGCCAAGGGCATGGCACTCAAGGCCGGTGACACCGTGGTGTTGGTGGCCAACAACAAGGACGGCAGCGTCAACGGAATGACCTTCATCGTGGCCGGAATGGTGGAAAGCCTCATGGGACCGGGGGGGCGGGACGGTTACCTGCACATCGACGATGCCAGGGCCTTGCTGCGCATGACCGAAACCGAGATCAGCGAGGTGGCGGTGCGGATCAAAGACCCGCAGGATGTCGACATGGTGGCCGGCCGGCTCCAGGAAACCTTGGCACCGATGAAAAACCAGGCCGGTCAGCCGATGTTCGAAGTGCATTCCTGGAAGCAACTCAGTCCTTTTTTCAACGTGGTGCGCATGATCGACCTCATGACCCTGGGCGTCCAGACGATTTTGATCGCCGTGGTGCTTATCAGCGTGCTGAACGTGATGATGATGAGTGTTTATGAACGGGTCCGGGAGATCGGTACCCTGGCGGCCATGGGCACCCGGCCGGGGCGGATCATGGGGCTTTTCGTGGCCGAGGGCTTCAGCCTGGGCCTGGTGAGCGCCCTGGGGGGGGCGATCATCGGCACCGGGGCCCTGTGGATACTGAATTTCAGCGGGGTCGAGGTGGCTTTTGGCGGTGCCGGCCAGGTTTTTACCCTGGCACCGGCGGTTTCCGTGGGCCAGGTGGTCTCGGCAGCCCTGATCGTGGTGGGGATTTCGGTGCTCGCCAGCCTTCAGCCGGCCGCCAAGGCCTCCCGCCTGGCGCCGGTGGACGCCCTGAGGCACATATAGGCTTGAAACTTGAAACTGGAAACTTGAAACTTGAAACTGGAAACTGGGACGAGGCGATCCGAAGCTTTCGATTTTCCCTGTTTTTATAAGTCCTATAGGTCCCATAGGCCCTATATTTCCCATTTTTTTCTTTTTACCCAGCGGAGCCGCAAATGAAAAAAATCC
>JAQVTF010000210.1 GCA_028700185.1 Desulfobacteraceae bacterium
AACAACATTGCTTCCTGGTGGATCTTCAGGACTGGGTCAGAGATCCAAGCTTCGCTGCTCAGGGGACAGGGCCACGATGCGGTCCACTCTTTGGAGGCCCCGGGGCAGCAGCCGTCCCCGGAGGCCGCGCTGGCCGGTAAAATCGGCCCAGTAGGCCGGTTTCAAGGTGAGAAACCGTTTGCCGGCGTGGAGGGTCAGGTGGCTGTCGGGGGCCATGACATCCAGCAGGATCATGGACTCCTTGCCCTCGCGCAGGCGCTTGGAGGGGATCTGGATGATCTTGTTGCCCTTGCCCCGGGCCAGTTCCGGCAGCTGGCGCACCGGAAAGATCAGCATCCGGCCTTCGCTGGTCACCGCCACGATCAGTTCGTGTTCGGGGTCGCTCAAGGGTACCGGGGCCAGGGGTAAGGCGCCTTTGGGGAGGGTGATCACCTGCTTGCCGCTGCGGTTCTTGCCGATCAAGTGTTCCAGGCGTCCGATGAACCCATAGCCGGCGCTGGAGGCGATGAGCAGCGGCATCTCGTCGGGTCCCATCAGCAGGTGGGGGACCCGTGCCTCGGGGGGCAGTTGCAATCGCCCGCTGATGGGTTCTCCCTGGCTGCGGGCCGAGGCCAGGCCGTGGGCTGGCAGGGTGTAGCTGCGGCCGGTGGTGTCCAGCAACACCGCCAACTGGTTACTCTTGCCGCGAGCCATGGCCTGGAATGCATCTCCGGCCCGGTAGCTCAGTTTTTCCGGATCCACCTCGTGGCCCTTGGCCGATCGGATCCACCCCTTCTGTGATAGCACCACCGTCACCGGTTCGGTCGGTTGAATCTCCACTTCTTTCATGGCCTGGGCTTCGTGCCGGGCCACCACCGGGCTGCGGCGGGGATCGCCGTACGTTTCGGCGTCTGCCTCGATTTCCCGGCGCACCAAGGTCCTCAACCGCTTTTCAGAACCCAGGGTGCGGGCCAGATCGGCCTGTTCGGCAGCCAGTTTTTTCTGCTCCCGCCGCAGCTCGATTTCCTCGATTTTCGAAAGCTGGCGCAACCGCAGCTCCAGGATGGCCTCGGCTTGGCGTTGGGTGAGGCCGAAGCGTTCCATCAAAGCCTCCCGGGGGGCATCGGCCTGGCGGATGACGGCGATGACTTCGTCGATGTTGAGGAAGGCGATATAAAACCCCTCCAGGACGTGCAAACGGTCTTCGACCTTGTCGAGGCGATGGCGCAGGCGACGGCGCACCGTTTCAATACGGAAGGTGAGCCACTGGGAAAGGATTTCGTCCAGGCGGCAGACCTGGGGGCGACCGTCCAGGCCGATGAGGTTGAAATTGACCCGGTAGGTGCGTTCCAGGTCGGTGGTGGCAAACAGGTGGCCCATGAGCTGGTCGATGTCGATGCGATTGGAACGCGGTACGATGACGATGCGGGTGGGCTCCTCATGGTCGGATTCGTCGCGTAGGTCGGCCACCAGGGGCAGCTTTTTGGCCTGCATCTGGGCGGCGATCTGCTCGATGACCCGGGCTCCGGAAACCTGGTGGGGCAGAGCGCGGATCACGATGTCGCCGTTTTCCCGCTCCCAGGCGGCCCGCATGCGAAACGAGCCGTTGCCGGTGCGGTAGAGGTCCATCAGTTCTTGGCGGGGGGTGATGATCTCGGCGGCCGTGGGCAGGTCCGGGCCATGGATGAAGGCGCACAGATCGTCGGCCGTGGCATCGGGGTGTTCCAGCAGATGGACGCAGGCGGCGGCCACTTCCCGCAGGTTGTGGGGCGGGATGTCGGTGGCCATGCCCACGGCGATGCCCGCCGCGCCGTTGAGCAGAATGTTGGGCAGCCGGGCCGGCAGGCGGCAGGGCTCGCGCAGGGTGCCGTCGAAATTGGGCTGCCAGTCCACCGTGTCCTGGCCCAACTCGGCGAGTAGCACGTCGGCGTAGGGGGTTAGGCGGGCTTCGGTGTAGCGCATGGCGGCAAAGGACTTGGGGTCGTCGGGGGAGCCCCAGTTGCCCTGGCCATCGATCAACGGATAGCGATAGGTGAAGGACTGGGCCATCAGGACCATGGCCTCATAGCAGGCGCTGTCCCCATGGGGGTGAAACTTGCCCAGCACATCACCCACGGTGCGGGCCGACTTCTTGTGCTTGGCGCTCGCCTTGAGCCCCAGTTCGCTCATGGCATAAACGATGCGCCGCTGGACCGGCTTGAGCCCGTCGCCCACATGGGGCAGGGCCCGGTCCAGGATTACGTACATGGCGTAGTCAAGGTAGGCCTTTTCACTGAAAGCGGCCAGGGTCTGACGTTCGATGCCGTCGAAAGCATCGGCGGGGGTGTGCTCGGTCATCAGGAAGATCTCTGCGCTTGTTTGTTGATAAGACGAATAGGACTTATGAGACCAATAGGACCTATTGGCCCTATTTTACGCTTCCGCTGCTTCAGGCCTCTGCCACCTCGGCCAGATGTCCCTTTTTTTCCAGCCAGGTGCGCCGGTCCATAGCGCGTTTCTTGCTGAGCAGCATGTCCATGACGTGTTCATCCGCCTGGTCGCCGGCCAAAGTAAGCTGGACGAGGCGACGGGTGTCCGGCGCCATGGTGGTTTCCCGGAGCTGGATGGGGTTCATTTCGCCGAGTCCCTTGAAGCGCTGGACCTGGAGCTTGGTCCGGGGTTCCTTTACGGCCAGACGGTCCAGGATTCCCTTTTTCTCAGCCTCGTCCAGGGCATAGAAGACCTGTTTGCCCGCGTCGATGCGGTAGAGCGGCGGCATGGCCACGAACACGTGGCCCCGGCGCACCAGTGCGGGAAAATGGCGCAGGAAAAGGGCGCAAAGCAAGGTGGCGATGTGCAGCCCGTCGCTGTCGGCGTCGGCCAGGACGCAGACCTTGCCGTAGCGCAGGCCGTTCAGATCTTCCGAGGCAGGGTCCACCCCCAGGGCCGTGGCGATATCGTGAATCTCCTTGGAGGCCAGGATCGACTCCGAGGCCACTTCCCAGGTGTTGAGGATCTTGCCCCGCAGAGGCATCACCGCCTGAAAGTTGCGGTCCCTCGCTTGCTTGGCCGAGCCGCCGGCTGAGTCGCCTTCCACGAGAAACAGTTCGCAGTTCGGGGCGTCCTGGCTGACGCAGTCGGCCAGTTTCCCAGGCAGGGCCGGCCCGTTGGTAACCTTCTTGCGCACCACCTGCTTGCTGGCCCGTAGCCGTTTCTGGGCGTGGCTCAAGGCCAGGGCCGCAATCTGTTCCGCCGCGTCGGTGTGCTGGTTGAGCCAGAGACTGAAACCGTCTTTCACCGCGCCGGTGACGAAGGCGGCCGCCTGGCGCGAGGAGAGCCGCTCCTTGGTCTGACCGGAAAACTGCGGGTCTTGCATCTTGACCGACAGCACGTAGCAACACTGTTCCCAGACATCGTCCGGGGCCAGGCGCACACCACGGGGAATCAGCTTGCGAAACTCGCAAAATTCCCGGATCGAGGCCAATAGACCGCTGCGAAATCCGTTGACATGGGTGCCGCCCAGCGGCGTGGGAATAAGGTTGACGTAGCTCTCGTCGACCGTTTCACCCCCTTCGGTGAGCCAGGTAACGGCCCAGTGAACCATTTCCGTTTCGCCTTCGGCGCTGCCCACGAAGGGGATTTCCGGTACGATGGGTCGATTGGCCAGACTCTCGGCGAGGTAGTCGCGTAAGCCGTCCTCGTAATACCACTCGGTTTCGTCGTTGTTGACCCGATCGATGAAACGCAGCCGCAGCCCGGGACACAGGACCGCCTTGGCCCGTAGCACGTGGCGCAGCCGCGGGACGGAAAACCGCGGGCTGTCGAAGTACTTGGGATTGGGCCAGAAGTGGATCGTCGTGCCGGTGTTCCGCTGGCCCACCGAACCGGTCTCGCTGAGCGGATCAGCGAGGTCGCCATCGGCGAAGGCGATGGCGTAGCGTTTTCCTTCGCGACGGATCTCCACCTCCAGGCGACTGCTCAAGGCATTGACCACCGATACACCCACCCCGTGGAGCCCGCCGGAGAAAAAATAGTTCTTGGCGGAAAACTTGGCTCCGGCGTGGAGCCGGGTCATGATGAGCTCCACTCCGCAGATGCCTTCCTCGGGGTGGATGTCCACCGGCATGCCCCGGCCGTCGTCGCGAACCTCCAGGGACTGGTCCTGGTGGAGGATGACCTCGATCTGCTTGGCGAATCCGGCGATGGCCTCGTCGACGCTGTTGTCCACCACCTCCTGGCCCAGGTGGTTGGGCCGGGTGGTGTCGGTGTACATGCCGGGACGGCGGCGCACCGGCTCCAGGCCGCTGAGGACCTCGATGGATTCGGCGTTGTAGGGGGTCTGGTTGGGGTTGGGCCGCATGGCTGCTTCAGTCACCTTTCGTTTGCATCAATCCCCGCAGGGCTGAGGCACCATAGCGCATCGGCGGAAATTTGCAACCGGTGCCGATGGCGTGATGAAGCAGGTTTTATCGTCGTCGTGCG
>JAQVTF010000046.1 GCA_028700185.1 Desulfobacteraceae bacterium
CGGCACCCGAGCAGATCGGCCACCTGCCCTCGGGCCCGGTTAACGGCCTGTTTGGGCGCGATTCCATACCAGTGGCTGCTCGACGGGTTGCCGAATTCGATCTCGATAAAGGGGCGCATGGCGGCGATCACCGCCGGGTCATGAGGCGTGGTGCCGTTATAATCCAAGTATATGGGAAGCGTTGAGGTCATCTTTGTTTGCTCCTTGCGAATGTGCCGCCAAGGTCACAATGCGCCCTTGCGCTGCGCAGGGGCGAACCATGATTAAAATGCCGGTATCGGAAACGGGATGTCCCGCTTGAAAAGCGGGTCAGCTCACCCCTGCCTGTTGTCCGGCCGCTCCCCTCCTTCAAGTTCCGACCTTTTCGTTGGAAAATCTTTCTCTCGAAGCGCTTACCGCTTCGAGTATGTCTTTCGTGGTTGCCTCGGTTTGGATCCCCGGGATGTCAAACGGAGATTTCCTACCTTTTCTGAAAATAATGGAGAAGGTCTCACCACTTCTGCGCTTGATGACCACTTCTTCCGTTCTTGCGATATTCAAAACATCGGCAAGACGTTGACGGGCTTCCGAATAGGTATATACTTTCATAATGGTTTACTCCAAAATAGAAATTCCCATCTCTCGCGCAACCCGATGCATACCGTTATCGAGGGTAAGCAGCGGGCTGCGAAGGTTATGGGCACATTCCAAAAAATAGGCATCGTAAGCGTAGATGTTGTATCTTGCCGCAATGGACAGGGCTGCCTTGATATCCGTATGCCTCAGATCAACGGGTATCTGTTGAACTACCTCCCATGCAGATGCGACTTCATCCGGCTTTAAAACGCATTTTTTCATCATCGCCGTTAATGCATTTCCAATCTCAAACGGCAGAACGTCGGGCGCAATCAATTCATGATCTTCAGTGAGCCGAATGATCTTGTCTTTTTCGGGCTCATTCAATGCAACCGCAAGAAATGTATTTGTATCGGCAATGATTTTCATGCGTACAATTGTACGTTTCATCTTCCCGTTTGTCAACACATCGGCAAACCACCGGTGGGCATTGTCGTGACGGATATGGGTACGGCCTTTGACGCAGCGAAAAGATCATCGTCGATACAAGAATGTAGATCCGTTGGCGGCTATGAGGGCCGCGCCAATGGCGCCTGCCGACTGGGGATCTTCGGCCACCAGGATCTCCTGGTCCAAGCTTTCGCGGATCAGGTCGCAGATGCAGGCGTTGCGCGCCACCCCGCCGCTGAAGATCACCGGGCCGCCGGCATGCACCCGCTTGAGCATTCCGACGGCCCGCCGGACGATGGATTTGTGAAGGCCCAGGGCGATCTCGTTGCGATCCTCCCCCCGGGCCACCAAAGAAGTGACTTCGGATTCGGCGAACACGGTGCACATGCTGTTGATGCTCAGATCCCGCTGCGCCCGGGCGGCTTCGGCGCCGAAGCCCTCCAGGGAGAAGCCAAGGGATTTGGCCATAATCTCAAGAAACTTGCCGGTTCCTGCGGCGCAGCGGTCGTTCATCTCGAACTTGACCACCCTGCCGTCGGCGTTCATGGCGATGGCCTTGCTGTCCTGGCCGCCGATGTCCAGCACGGTGCGCGCCAGGGGAAAATGGTAGCGGGCTCCGGCGGCATGGGCCTTGATTTCCGTCACCGTCGGCGTATCGAGAGCGACTTCCAGCAGATTGCGGCCGTAGCCGGTGGCCATGATCCGGTCGCTGGTCAACCCGTCAAGCAGTCTGCGCGCCCCATTCAGGGGGTCGAAGCCGGTGTCGACCTGGCGGGTTTCAACGATCTTTCCGTCCTCCCACACGGCCAGCTTGATCGCCCGCGAGCCGATATCGATTCCCACCGTGCGCATCGCCTGTTGCTCTCCCCTTCTGGTGCTTGCATTTCTGACAACATCGAAAAAAATAGCCACAACCCTGGTCCGGCGCAGACCTCGGGCGAAGCCAGAGCCACAAAATGGCAGCGGGAGAAACGGCCATGCAGAACGCTTCTCCTCGCGTGTCATTCCGAACGCAGCGAGGAATCCGCAGTTCGGAATAGAGGCGCGAAAAGGCGCCAATCGCAGAGAGATCCCCCGCTCCGCTAGGGATGACATCCAAGAAGGAATACCGGATGACTCCCGAGAAAGATTATCGTGGATCACGCCATCGGCCGATTTTGCGACTCCGAAGACCCTACGGTTTCACCGGAAGCACGTGAATGGCCTTGATGACCAGGAGCACCTCGTCGCCGGGGGCAAGGTTGAGGTCGCGCACCGATTCGGTGGTCAGCACCGATCCCATCTCCACCGGTCCTTCGACCCGGTACTTAACCAGGGACATGATGTCGTCACTCTTAATGGTTTCCACCTTGGCCTTGATCTGATTTCTCGCGCCGTATTTCATCGTCGTCTCCCCATTTTGAGTTTTTGGGATGAGTTCACACCTCCATGCACCGGTCCTTAATTTCAGATTACCCACTTTCGCGGGCCAAGTCGAATTCACCGTTCCAGCGGCTTGTGGCAGAACCACCAGTCATAGCAATCGTATTGGCCCGCACGTTTGGCGGCATCGGCTTCGTTGGTGGGCGGCGGAACGATGATTCGGTCCCCGATCAGTTCGTTTTTCGGCCATCCGGCCGCCACAGCGCCCTGTTTGTCCGCCACTTGAAGCGCTTCGACCGCCCGCAGGATCTCATCCATGTTGCGTCCGATTTCCTGGGGGTAGTACATGATCAGGCGGACCTTGCCCTTTGGATCGCAGATGAACACGGCGCGAACCGTGTTGGTGCCCTTGCCCGGATGCAGCATCCCGAGTTTCATGGCCACGGCATCGTTCGCGGCCACAATGGGAAACTTGATCTCGACCCCCAATTCGGTTTTGATCCATTGGACCCACTTGATGTGGGAGAAGATCTGATCGATGGACATTCCGATCAATTTGCAGCCCAGGGCTTCGAATTGGTCATAGCGCTTCTGAAAGGCGACAAACTCGGTCGTGCAAACAGGGGTGAAATCGGCCGGATGGCTAAAGAACACGAACCATTTGCCCTTCAGATCGCCGGGCAAATGCATCCTCCCATGGGTGGTTTGCACCTTCAACTCAGGAAACTGGTCTCCCAACAGCGGCATGCCGGCTTTTTCCTCTTCCATCTTTTTTTCCTTTCGACTGTTGTTGTCACCAATGCGACTGTCGAGGTCACGACGGTTCGTCACCGCAGCATCTCCACGAACGCCTCGATGCGGGTCTTGAGCTGCCCGACATCCTCCATGCTGTAGTCCGAATCGATGCGCAAGGTGGGAATGCCCTTGTCTTCCAGGGCCTTGGCCACCGGGATGGATTCCATCAGATACGGCTGGCAAAAAAGCAGGCCGTAGTGGATCACGCCGTCGGCCTTGTAGGCCCGCACCATCTCCTCGATGTGGGCCAGGCGATCCGGGTTGGGGGTGAAGATGGCGCAGTCGATCTTGAAGTAGCGGTCCACGATGGCCTCCATCAGCTCCTCGACGGACTGGCCCGCATCGTCGGTGAGGTTGCGGATGCCCCGCTCGCCCACGCAGGACTCCTCGCCGACGATCACGGCGCCGGAGGTCTCGATGATCCATGGGATCTTCCAACTGGGCACCGCCATGGGGCAGCCGGAGACCACCACCCGCGGCGTCTTGGGTGCAAAAAGGCCCTTCTTTTCGGCGATCATCCGCTCCAATTCGTCACAGACCTTGTTGATGGCGTCGGTGAACCGCTGCGGGTTGTCATAGAAGGAGACCTGGTTGGCCAGCAGCGCATCCAGACCGGAAATGGGGGCCGGATCGGCGGCGCGCAGGGCCGCGAGGCGATGCAGGGCCCGGCGCTTGGCGTTGACCGTGCGGATGGCTTCCTTGAGCCGCGCGGCGTCGATGGTCACCCCGGTGAGCGCTTCCACCGCCTCCTTGAAACGCCAGTATTCCACCTTGAGCAGTTCCCGGCCCTTCTCCGATTTCACCTGGGGGATGTCCATCACGTGAAGGTTGGCGACCAGGGCATCCAGGGATTCGTAGGCCTTCTTCTTGCCGTCGCAGGTATTTTCCCCCACGATCATGTCGGCCGCTTCCAGGTAGGGGCAGACCTTGCCGAGCTTGAATCCGAAAGAGGACTTGATCAGGGCGCAGGTGTTGCGGGGCAGCACCTTCTCCACCTCTTCCACGGCGAAGTCGGCTCCGGAGCAAAGCCCCACCAGGGTGGCGTTGGCCGCCAGGGCGATCTCTTCAGGGACAAAGACGCAGTAGGACCCGATGATCTTGCGGCCGGCGGCCTTTTCATCCAGCAGCTCCTTGATGCGCAGACCATGGACCTCGCCCATGACGAAATCGAAGTAGCCCATGCCTTCGGGACGCTTCTCCTGCGCCAAATAGATGTCCTGGTAAAACTTTCCCAAAACACCCAGCAAGGCGTCGTGGGCCGTCAAATCCAGCCCGAGGCTTTCCCACATGCTGCGGTAGTCTTCGCTCATGCCATTCTCCTTGTGGTTCATTTAAGTTCGTCGGGGGTGTCGATCGCTTGCTTCAGGGCCACTGGAATCCGGTGCACCATGGCCGCGATCTGGGTGGCCGGGGTCGGATCGGCCAGGTGGCCTGCCAGGCGGTTCACCCGGGCGGCCAGGATGGCGGCCCGCTCCACCGGCATCCCCGAGGCCGTCAGGGCGGCGGCCAACCCGGTGAGCGTGTCGCCCGTTCCGCCCATGGCCTCCATGGCCGGGCTGGCCGGGGCGTCGACCGTCTCGTGAATTCCCCCCCTATCGGCCAGATAATCCGTGCGGCCCTTGACCAGAAGCCAGCGGGCCGCGTTGGCATGCTGGTAGGCCCGCTCGATGAGTTCCGGCACCCGGTCTTCCCGGTGGAGGATGAACCCGCGCGTGTAGAAGGGATGGGGGGCGTCCTCGTCGGCCAGAAAGGCCAGCTCGCCCGCGTCCGGGGTGAACAGATCGTATTCCCGCGCCTGGCCGCTCATCTTGGCGGCGTACATGAAGCCGGCGTCGGCGATGAGAACCGGCCGGGGACGGATCTTTTCAACGGCGAACAGGACCCGGTTGTGCCAGTCCACGTCCGGCTGGAGGTAGTGAAACACCACCACGGTCCAGGGGTTACGGGGCAGTTCGGCCTCCAGGTGGGCGTACAGGCGGCGACTGCCCTCGCCCCGGCCGATGTCGCCCACCAGCCAGGCTTGCACCGGCGGCAGCGGCAGGACTTCGCCGGCCGCCAGCACCGCCCCCACCAGGGCCGGGGTGCCGCGATGAATCGCTACCGTCCGGTCGCCGATGACCAGCCGGTCGTTTTCCATGCGCACCGGGCCGGTGACCAGGGGAAACCCGGCGTCCGGGACGGTGCCTACGATGCAGAGCATTGGCGGCAGATCTCCTCATGGGCCAGCTCCAGGGCGTAGCCACAGAGGGTGTGGCCGATATCCCGGGGTTTGGGTGCCTCGGCAAGGGTCTTTCCCACCATTTCCTGGGCCAGGTAGGGCACGTCCGGGCACCCGCCGCCGGAGACGTTGACGATGGTCTCGGTGGCCTTCTCGATGCAGATCTTCATATTGGCCGCCCGCACCATGAGCCAGTCGCCGTAGTCGACGGTCTGGAACAGGTCCACCGGCGCCAGCAGGGGGCCGGTCACCGGCACCATCTCCAGCGGCACGGCCCGGGCCTCTTCGAGCAGCCGCATGATCTCCAGCCGCTCGATGAGGGGAAACTCGATCACCAGGTCGCAGCCCCGCTGGATCTCCGGCGGCGGGCCCATCACCCGCACCGGCCAGCCGGCGGCCTTGAGGCAGTTTTCGGCCTGGATCACCTCGCTGGTGTTCTCGAAGATCAGGATCCCGCGGTCGGCCTTGGCCTTTGCCCCCTCGGCGGCCTGCCCCCGGCCCCCCTTGACGCCGTTTTTCAAAAACGAGAAAAAGCCCATCCTTACTTCCTCAACACCGTAATCTTGTAGCCTTCACCGTCGGGCTCCACGTTGCCTACCGCGCACCCCTGGCTGACAGCCGCGCGGCTCACGTTTTCCTTGGACGTGTCGGTATCCACCAGCACGACGATCTCGTTGTCCGATCCGCTCTTGATCTCGCTGAGGGTCATGAGCACCGGCTGCGGGCAGGAAAGCCCCCGGGCATCGACAATCTTGGCCATCATCCACCTCCATAAGTTTATGAATCATCGAAAAAATCACCGGCCGCCAATTTCCACCGCGTCACCGGCGCAGAGTTTCCGGATTCCGAATTCCTGGTGAAACCGGGCCAGCGCCGGCAGATCGGTGCAGTGCATCGGGTAGAGATGCTCGACCCGGTTGGTCTTGAAATAGGCGATGGTTTGTTCGAGCTGTCCTGGATTGCCCAGCAGGTGAAACCCGCCCAAAACGGTGTGCACCCGGTCCTGCCCCGTGACCCGGCGTGCATGTTCCACGATGTTGCAAATCCCGGCGTGGGAACACCCCGAAACGATCACCAGGCCTTCGGGAGAGCCGATGGCCAGGGCCGAATCGTCCAGGATGAAGTCCGGAAACTTCTCGTGGTTGTTGACAACATAGAAGGCCGTCGCTTGACCCTCGAAATCGTTTTCCCGCGGAATTTGCCCCAGGAAATGGATTCCCTCGGCAATGCGGTAGGGCGTGGCCGACTCCACCAGGTCGAAGCGGGCAGCGATCTGCTCCCGGCGCCAGCCGATTCCGTTGTACTCGCCGTTGGCCTTGTGCCGGTCCACGAAGACGCCGGGATGAAGCAGCAGGGGGCAGGCCGGCACCGGGGTTTCGGCCAGGGCCGCAAGCCCGTCGCTGTGGTCCCAGTGCCCGTGGCTCAACACGATGCAGTCGGTTTCCGCCAGGTCGATTCCCGCCAGGGCCGCATTGCGCGCAAAGACATCGCCGGCCCCGGTGTCGAAAAGGATCTTGCGATCGGCCTCGATGAAAACGGAAAAACCGTGCTGGGCCAGAAAGATCTTGTCCCGGAAGCCCATCCTGGCCTGGTCTTCGCACAGGATGGTGATCTTGACGCTCTCGTTCATGGCCAATTTGATTACCCTCACCCCGGATTGCGATGCATCCGAAACAGCCGCACGATCCTGTTTGACAATTCGTTAAAAACTCTAACAAACGGCTTTCTCTTGCGCAGATCCCTCGCCCCACCTCGGCGGGACTCGGGATAACATTTGCGGATCATCGTCGAACCCGTCATTCAGGCCACTCGTCTACAACAGAATCCGGTCGAGAAACTGCCGGGTCCTTTCGTGTTGCGGACGTTCGAAAAAATCGCGTCCGGTTCCCGTTTCCACGACTCTCCCCTCGCTCATGAAGACGATACGGTCGGCCACGGTGCGGGCAAAGCCCATCTCGTGGGTCACCACCACCATGGTCATGCCCTCTTGGGCCAGGCCGGTCATCACGTCCAGGACCTCCTTGATCATCTCCGGATCCAGGGCTGAGGTGGGCTCGTCGAAGAGCATGATCTTCGGCTCCATCGCCAAAGCACGGGCGATGGCCACCCGCTGCTTCTGGCCGCCGGAGAGCTCCTCCGGGTAGCGTGCGGCCTTTTCCGGGATCCCGACCCGTTCCAGCAGCGCCATCGCCTTTTGCTCGGCCTCGGCCCTGGCCTTTTTGCGCACCCGCATAGGCGCCAGGGTGATGTTCTGCATCACCGTCATGTGGGGATAGAGTTCGAAATGCTGGAACACCATCCCGATTTCAGCGCGCAACCGGTGGATGTCGGTTCGGGGGTCGCGGACCGAAACGCCGTCCACCCGGATCGTTCCCTCCTGGAAGGCCTCCAGGCCGTTGATGCACCGCAGCAGCGAACTCTTGCCCGAACCGCTCGGGCCGCAGATGACAACCGTCTGCCCTCTTCGGATGGTTTCGCTGACACGGTCGAGGGCCTTGTGCGCCCGGTCGTACCAGAGGCTGACTTCCGCAATGTCGATCAAGCCGGATGCATTCTTTGCCGACCCTTTTCCAGCCGCTGACTGGCCAGCGAGCCCGCCGAGCAGATCGCAAAATAGACCAGCCCGGCAAACAGATAGAGTTCCACGGAGCGCGCCTCCCTGGCATCCACCAGGTTGACCCGCCGCAAAAATTCCCTTAGTCCGATCACGTACCCCAAGGAGGTGTCCTGGAAGATCACCACCGCCTGGGTGACCAGGGCCGGCACCATGTTGCGCAGGGCCTGGGGCAGAATCACATACATAGCCGTATCGCGGGCGCTCAGTCCGCTGGCCCGGGCCGCCATGGTCTGGCCCCTGGGGATGGACTGGATTCCGGCGCGCACGATCTCGGCGAAGTAGGCCGCCTCGAAGACAACAAACGAGACGATGGCGGCGACATATGCGTTCACCGGTTTTCCCGTGATCACCGGAAAGAGAAAGTAGAGCCAGAAGATCACCAGAATCAGGGGAAGGCCCCGGAAAAAATGGATATAGGCCGTCGCCGGCCAGTAGAGCCAGAAGCGGGACGACAGCCGTGCCAAGGCCAGCAGGATGCCGAGGATCAGGCCGCCGACGATGGTGATGGCCGCCAGTTGCAAGGTCAGCCCCAGCCCCCCCATCATGAAACCGAAATTGCGGATGATGACGCCCGTGTCCATGGCCTACCGCCCTCTACCCATCATGCCGACGATCCGGACGCGCTTTTCGGTCAACGCCATCAGCCCGATGATACAAAGGGCGATGCACAGATACACAGCGCTGGCCGCGGAAGTCGTTTCCAAGCCGTGCCAGGTGAAAGAGTCGATGTAGTAGGCGGTATGGGTGACCTCCATCACGCCGATGGTCATCGCCAGGGCCGAATTCTTGAAACAGGTCAGAAACTCGGTGGTCAGGGGCGGCAGCATGATCCGCAGCGCAAAGGGCGCGATGACGTAGCGGTACACCTGAAAACCGGTCATTCCGCTGGCATAGGCGGCGCGGTACTGGTCCGGCGGAATCGACAACAGACCGGCGCGCACCTGCTCGGCGACCCGGGAAGCGGTGTAGGCGCCCAGGGCCAGGACTCCGGCCCAGTAGGCATAATCGGGCACGTTGTCGTAAAGCCACTGCTGGTCCTGCTTGGGCAGCAGCAGTGGGGCGGCGAAATACCAGAAGAAGAGCTGGACCAGAAACGGCGTATTGCGAAACACCTGGACATAAGCTCCGCCGGCAAACCGCACCCAGCGCAGCGGCTGGACCCGGGCGACGCCTACCACCATCCCCAGCGTCAGGGCGACGACCCAGGCCAGCAGCGACAGGTGAAGTGTCGTGACGATCCCCTTGACGAGCATGCCGCCATACGGGGAGCGCCACAAAACGCTCCAGTCGAAGGTGTAGTGGAAGATTTCCATAGCGAAAAAAGGCTGCAAAACCTTGCGAGGGAGGGACTCAATCCCTCCCGAAAATCGAGGTTAATGCCATGCGCGTGCTAACGCCTTGAGATTCCTCGTCGCAAGCTCCTCGGAATGGTGTGCTCGTTTTGAAGCGCGATTTTTCGAAACCATCCATGAAAGACCACCGTCGATCAATCCGGATAGCTCAACGCCTGGAGCAGCGTCTTGTACTCGGGGCTCATCGGAAGGGGCACTTCCCCCTCGGGCCCGAACCACTTGTTGTAGGTCTGCTCGAAACGGCCGCTCTTGATGGTCCGGATCAGGGTGGCGTTGACGAAATCGCGCCATTCCCCCTGGCCTTCGGGCAGGATGATCCCGTACGGCTCGTAGGTGAGGTATTGGCCCACGATCTTCCAGTCATCCGGCTTTTCGGCCTTGGTCTTCATCCCGGCCAGGATGCTCGCATCGGTGAAGTAGGCGTGGATCTTGCCCTGCTGCAGGGCCAGAAAGCCCTTGTTGTGCTCCTCGAAGAGGACCTTTTCGCAGGCTGGCCGGATCAGGCCCGTTTCCATCGCTTTATCCAGGCCCTTGATGTTGGCCGTCGATCCGCTGCCCATCCCGACCCGCTTGCCAGCCAAGTCCGGGAAATCGGCGATGGGGCTGTCCTTGGGAACCAGCAGCAGGGTGCCAGTGAGAAAATACGGCAGGCTGAAGTCCACCACATCCTCGCGCGCCAGAGTGATGGTGGTAGATCCGATGCCGATATCCACCGTGCCGTTGGCCACCATGGGAATGCGGGTTTTGGGGTTGATGGGATGTTTGACCATCTCGATCTTCTTGCCGAATTTGGCGCTCAGGGCATCGACGATCTCCTGGCCGATGTCGATCCCGAAGCCCACCCATTCGCTTTTGGTATTGATATAGCCGAAGGGAACGGAGCCTTCGCGCAAGCCCATGTTGACCTTGCCGGTCTTTTCGATCTTTTCGAGCACGCCTTCGGCGCATGCCGGCCCGGCCAGCGCCAGGCCCACCACCACCGCCAGGGAGGCCGCCAGCAGCGAGAAAACCGATTGTCTTCGAACCTGTTGTCTTCTCATCTTTCTTCCTCGTCCTTCGTTGTCGTTGTCATTGATGAAAAACCAATCGCGATGAAAGACTACTTGGCCGTTTGGCGCATGGTGAACCCGATGAACAGACACACCGCCATGCCGACGACCACGGCGGCCACCCCGTGGGGGCCGAGGCCGGTGGGGGCGCTGGCCATGCCGAAGTTGTGGGCGATGCCGGCGCCGACGATCATGCCGAAAACAAAGACGGCCGAATCCCCGTCCCCCTCGCCGGCCAGGAAGAGCTGGCGTCCCGGGCAGCCGCCGGCCAGGGCAAAGGCCAGGCCGGCGACCATCATGCCGGCAAAGTTCCAGACGTGGAGGGTATGGGCCACCGGCTGGCCGGCGAAGCCTGGCTTGAACTGGCCCAAGATTATGTTGGTGATGAAGGCGAAAATCACCAGGGCGAGAAAACCGCCGAACAGATGGGTCTGGCGAAAGAGAATCAGGTCGCGCAGGGCGCCCATGGTGCAAAAGCGGCTGCGTTGGGCCAGAAAGCCGATGAGCAACCCGATACCCAACGACACCAGAAGCGGGGCATGCCCGGCCCCGGGGCCTTTGACGCTGTAAAAGAGTACGCCGCTCTGTGGTTGGTCGGGCACCTGGGGATAGATGAGCATCAGCGCCAGAAAGCCCGCCATGGTCAGGGGCATCAGCCAGCCCGCCGCGGCATAGGTCTTCTGGGTGCGGCCCAGGTTGTAACCGTTTTTGAGAAACAGGGTACCGATCCAGACCCCGAAGACCAGACCGGCCAGGCCGAGGATGGCGTTGCCGTCGCCTCCGGCCAGACGCAGCATGGCCCGCCAGGGGCAGCCGAGAAAGACCAAGGCGCCGATCATGGCAAAAACGCCCAGGATGAACCGCACCACGGGCGCCGAGCCCAGGCGCGGGCGGTATTCCTTGAAAAGATAGGCTGCGACGAGGGCCCCGATCACAAAACCGATGATCTCCGGCCGGATGTACTGGACCACCGCGGCCCGATGCAATCCTAAAGCGCCGGCGATGTCGCGCTCGAAGCAGGCCACGCAAATTCCCATGTTGCCCGGGTTACCCAGTTTCTGGAGCAAGGCGGCGAGCACCCCGATAAACGCCCCGACCCCGATGATCCCCCAGCGGGTGGCAAACCAGTTCTTCCCCATTTCCATCTCCTCCTTCTTACGAGATAATCCGATAAACGGTTGCAAACCGATGATCCGGTTGGTCATGACAGGAAAGGATTTCCTTTACCCGACTTTCCTGAGCGATTGCAAAATGATAATTCCTATGCATCGGTTGTTTCTCATCAAGAATTTCTATTCATCCCACAAAGGCCCGCAAACACGAGGCGCAACGCCCTCTGGTCGAATTCGGGTTCCGGCGGGTTCCATTCTTCCATGCCGCCGCCGTCATCTTGGACCTGGTCGTCCGACTCGTCGGTGGCTTCCCACGAAACCCGGTGATGCTGGCATCGTTCCCGAATGGCATCGATGGCCAGGTCTCGGTTGTTCTCCAGCCAGCGGTGACAGTCATCGTGGTTTCCGGCAAACAGGATGAAACGTTCCCGGCCCTGCTTGACGGTCAGCAGACGGTAGCCGCCGCCCAGGTCGAACTTGACGCAGCAATCCAAACGCAGCTCGCCCCGGTGGGTGCGGGGCAATTGCCGGGCCGCGCCGGGGCCGCCGCGTTTCATGGCCGCAATCACCGCCTCGGCGTGTTCGGCGGCGAGCTGCCCCTTTTTCCCCGCCCGCCGCAGGGCATCGATATG
The DNA here is from genome assembly GCA_028700185.1 of Desulfobacteraceae bacterium. Taxonomy (GTDB): domain Bacteria; phylum Desulfobacterota; class Desulfobacteria; order Desulfobacterales; family UBA2174; genus UBA2174. Next base: position 12,143 of record JAQVTF010000046.1, read on the forward strand.
GTGGCTCAATCGCGGATCGATGTGGATCATATGGTGCATCATCGGGTCACCTTCAAATCGGATTTGACATGGCGCCGCGCCCCTTTCAAACGCTTTCGCCGGCAGTGCGGGCGGGTTGGAAACCCGCCGCTACAGGAAAACGCTGCGCCATGCGAAAGGCTTCGCTCAGGCGACGAAAGGATCCGGAGTCCCCTCCTCGCCAGGCAGCCACACCTCGGCCAGGTCCGGGCCGAGATAGGCGCGTTCCCCCTCGCCCAGGGTACCCAGCGACAGGGCGATCAGGGTCCAGAGATGGATCGTGTGATAGCCGCCGTTGAAGTGCTCGTTGAGATCGTGGATCTGGGCATGGCAGTTGTGACAGGGCGTCACCACGTACTGCGCACCGGTGGCCATGATCTGATCGAATTTGATCCGGCCGTAGGCGTGGCGCGCCTCGGTGTAGCCGGACTGCAAGTACCCGCCGCCACCGCCGCAGCAGAAGTTGTTGGAGCGGTTGGGGGTCATGTCCACGAAGTTCTCCTCGCCGATGCAAGCCTTGACGACAAAGCGCAGGTCCTCGGCCAGCGGGTCGCCGTAGCTCTTGCGCACCTGCTGGCAGGGGTCCTGGACGGTGAAATGGATCTTCCTGTCCCGGTTCCAGAGGCTGCTCGGTTTGATCCGTCCCTCGCGAATCCAGCGGGCGTAGTAGCGCACCATGGGGGCGATCTCCAGGTCGGTGGCGATGCCGTGCTTTTGGACCCCCTTCCAGACCGAATAGGTCGAATGGCCGCATTCGGTGTTCAGGTAGACCTTGCACCCCAGAGATTCGGCCTTGCGCACCGACTTTTCGGTGATCGCCTTCCAGTTCTCGTCGTCGGCGAGGAACATGCAGTAGTTCTCGCCGCCCCAGCCGGTGCTGCCGTAGGTCCAGTTTACGCCTGCCAGATGCAGGATCTTCCACAGGGGAATCATCTCATCGGGCTCGGTCACCGGTTCGCGGGAGTTTTGGCTGAGGAAGAACTCCGCCCCCTGCTTGTCGATGGGCGCTTCCAGGTTCTCCCAGCCGGGCTGGCTGGCGCGCACCTCTTCGGAAACGTCTTCCACCACGAAGCGGAAGTCTTCTTCCGGGGTTCCCATGGCGCTGCAACTGTCGTTGCGCAGGGCCATGTCGCAGGAGCCCAGAATCCCCTTGGGCCGCTGTTCCCGCGGCCAGAGCTTGCGCGCCTCGTACACCAGGGCGGGAATGTCGATGGCCATGGGGCAGAGATAGATGCAGCGCTGGCACAGCGAGCACATCCAGACCCAGGGATGGCCGGCGATCTCCTCGTCCATGCCCAGCGCCGCCATGCGCAGGAATTTGCGCGGGTCCATGCCTTCCAGGCCGGTGGCCGGGCACCCCGAGGCGCAGGCCCCGCAGGTCAGGCAGAGATTGAGATTGCCGCCCTGAGGCAGCAAGTGTTTTACTTGATCCATAAAAATGGATCGGGCGACGGGGGAAAGACGGATCGGGACGTTCATCGGGCTCTCCTTTGAGTGACCTTCAGCTTCATGCTCGCCACTGCGGCGCAAGCGACAGCGCCGCGCGACGCGGGCTCATGCCGGGGGCATGCCGTGGGTCAACGTCTCCGGAGTGCCTTGGAAAAAATCAGGAAGAATGCGTTGCGACGGCGCTCCGGTCCCCTGCCCATGCCTGCCAACCCGGGCGGCGATGGTTCCAGACTCAGGTAAACCCGAAGCGCCAAAAAGACATGATCGATAACCTGCCTTGGAAAGTGCTGAAGATGCTTGTCGAAGCAGAAATTAGCTTAAACGGGAAAGACGCCGGTTGTCAAATCGATAAAATCGATGTCAAAAGGGTTTTCCATCGAAATTATCGACTGGACAGCCGACGATGCGGGAATTACCAGAAATAGGTTTTGCACCGGGAAGGACCGGAGCGTTTCCGGCCCGGTGGTGCACCAGTCGGTGACATGCGCTTGGAGTGCGGAAAGGGCGCGCTGGAAACAAGGAGCGACGGCCATGAATTTTATCTTCAACTGTCCGGAAACAGGTCGGATATTTGAAACGGCGGACTTCACCGTCATCGAAAACCAAGGGGTGGTGATCGAGGCCGACGGCAGCCGTCGTCTGGAAGCCCGGGTGGCGCTGGACACTCCCTGCCCGTACTGCGGGCAACGGCACACCTACCGGGCCGACGAAATGATCTGCCCGTTCGAGGCACCGCCGGTTCCGGCGCAATGAGCGGATTTCATACCGACTTCCGTAGGGCGGCATCTCGTATGCCGCCGGCGGTTGCCGCGTTACGCCGGCAGCGGCGGGGAATCAATCCCCGCCCTACGGGATAACGACCCGTTTACAAAACAAGGAAACGGATTTGAAATCCGTTCCTACAAATGATTGAAAAGGATAATCGATGACCGATGACCGACTTCATCCCCGGCTGACCACCACCGTCGCCGGGGCCGGCTGAGCCTCCAAGATCGGTCCAGGGGACCTGGACCGGGCGCTTTGCGGGCTGGCCTTTCCCACCGACGAGAACGTGCTCATCGGCCTGGAACGGGCCGACGACGCCGGCATCTACCGAGTCAACGACGAGCTGGCCCTGATCCAGACGGTGGACTTCTTCACCCCCATCGTCGACGATCCGTACGATTTCGGCCGCATCGCCGCGGCCAACGCCCTGAGCGACGTCTATGCCATGGGTGGGGTGCCCAAGACGGCGATGAACCTGGTGGCCTTTCCGGTCAAGACCATGGACCTGTCCGTGCTGCGCCGGGTGCTGGAGGGCGGTATCGCGGTGATGCGTGAAGCGGAGGTGGTGCTCATCGGCGGCCACAGCATCGAGGACGCGGAGCTCAAGTACGGCCTTTCGGTCACCGGATTCATCCACCCGGACCGGGTGCTGGCCAAAAAGAATCTTCGCGCCGGCGACGCCCTGGTACTCACCAAGCCCCTGGGCACCGGGATCATCAACACGGCCATCAAAGGGGGCCTGGCCTCGGAGGCCATCGCCGCGCTGGTCACCGAACAGATGGCCGCCTTGAACCGGGCCGCCGCCGAAACCATGGAGGCCTTCGATGTCTCGGCCTGCACCGATGTCACCGGGTTCGGGCTCCTGGGCCATCTGGCCGAAATGGTCAACGGTTCTGGGTTAGGGGTGCGGATCTCTGTGGAGCGGGTACCGATCCTCGCCGAAACCCTCGATTTCGCTTCCATGGGGCTGGTGCCGGCCGGGGCTCACCGCAACCGGGAGTTCAGACAGCACATGGTGGCCTTTGCGCCGGCAATCGACGCGGTGATGCAGGATGTGCTCTTCGACCCCCAGACCTCGGGCGGACTGCTGATCAGCGTTGCCGGCGCCCAAGGCGAACAACTGGTAACGGCTCTCCGGCAGGCCGGCGTGAAGGCCGCGGCGGCCATCGGAGAAGTCGTCGCAGAGGAAGAAAAAATTGTCGTCACCTGAAGATGAGGAAAAAACGAAAAAAAGGAATCCAATGAAGGAAATCGACGCCCGGGGCCTGTCCTGTCCGGCCCCGGTACTGCAGACCAAGGCGGCCATTGAAAACGAGCAGGCAACCTCTGTACGGGTAACGGTGGACAATGCTGCCTCGGCCCAGAACGTGACCCGTTTTCTCCAGAGCCGGGGCTTTGCCACCGAGACCGAAACCATTGGCACCGATCTGGTGATCGTCGGCCGCGGCGGGGGTGGGCAAGGCGCTGCGCCGGCCGCCGCGAAGAACGGAGAGCATACAAAAATCATGGTGATGGTCGCCTCAGACCGCATGGGCCACGGCGACGACGAACTGGGCGCCAAGCTAATGATCAGCTTCATCAAGACCATTGCCGAAATGGGGGAAGAACTCTGGCGCCTGGTCTTTGTCAACAGCGGGGTCAAGCTGACCATCGACGGCAGCCCGGTGGTGGATGTGCTTCAAAACTACGAAGCCGGCGGATTGCAGATCCTGGTCTGCGGCACCTGCCTGACCCATTTCGATCTCCTGAAGCGCAAACAGGTGGGCGTCACCACCAACATGCTCGACATCGTCACCGCCATGCAACTGGCCGACAAGGTGATCAACATCTGACTCGGCTTTCAGTGCTGCCGCCGGGCAATGCGATATCCGGTATGCTTGAGCATCCCGTCACCCCGGACTTGACCTGGTATCCATGTCGAAGGGCGCATCACAACCCCGTCAAACGATGTCGCAGGCGGTTTCGAAGGCGATTTGGGGCCAGTTCTCCATGCAGAGCTCCAGGCGGTATTCGCTGGTGGTGAGATACACCAGGCGCCCCTCGGCATCCAGGGCCAGGTCGGCGCCGTGCTGGTTCTTGAAGGCCGGCAGCTCCCGGGCATCGGCGCTGCCAATCCAGCGCGCCACCTGGATATCCACCGGTTCGTAAACCGCGTCCACGCCGTACTCGTCCCGCAGCCGGGCCATGGTCACGTCGAACTGGAGCACGCCCACGGCCCCCAGAATGGGGTCGGTGTCGGTGAACCGCCGGAAGACCTGTACGGCTCCCTCTTCGGCCAACTGGGTCAACCCCTTTTGCAGTTGTTTGGCCTTCAGGGGATTCTTGAGCCGTACCCGGCGGAAGTGCTCCGGGGCAAAGTTGGGAATGCCGGTGAACTGGAGCGGCTCTTTCTCGGTGAAGGTATCGCCGATCTTGATGGTGCCGTGGTTGTAGATGCCGATGATGTCGCCGGCCACGGCCTGTTCGACATTCTCGCGTTCCTGGGCCATGAAGCAGGTGGCGTTGGCCAGGGTGAGCATCTTGCCGGTGCGTTGCTGCACCACCTTCATCCCCCGGTCGAAACGCCCGGAACAGATGCGCAGGAAGGCGATGCGATCCCGGTGGGCCGGGTTCATGTTGGCTTGGATCTTGAAGACAAACCCTGAAAATGCCTCCTCGAAGGGCGACACTTCGCGTTCAAGGGTGGCCCGCGGTCCCGGCGGCGGCGACATCTCCACGAAGGCATCCAGCAGTTCCTGGACGCCGAAGTTGTTGATGGCGCTGCCGAAGAACACCGGCGTCTGGGTCCCGTTGAGAAAATGGCGCCGGTCCAGGGGATCGGCGGCGCCCTCCAGCAACGCGATGTCTTCGCGCAACCCGTCGGCGGCCGATCCGATCAACCGGTCCAGGGCCGGATCCTCCAAGTCGTCGATGACGGTGGCCTCATCGCTGCGCCGGTCCAGGCCGGGGGTGAACAACCGCACCTGGCGTCGCTGCAAGTCATAAACCCCCCGCAGCCCCTTGCCCTGCCCGATGGGCCAGGACAACGGGGTGCACTCGATCTGCAGCTTGTCCTCGATTTCCGCCAGGATGTCCAACGGCGACAGGCCTTCGCGGTCCAGCTTGTTGATGAAGGTGACGATGGGGGTATTGCGGCGACGGCACACCGCCATGAGCTTTTCGGTCTGGGACTCCACCCCCTTGGCGCTGTCGATGACCATCAGGGCACTGTCCA
>JAQVTF010000047.1 GCA_028700185.1 Desulfobacteraceae bacterium
CGCGCCGGAGTGAAGAAACGCGCCAACAGCGCATCGTCGCGCAAATCCCGGCGGCCCAGCAAGTGAAAGGCCAGAAGATCCAACGCTTCGATGGATTTGTCCAGAACCGGGTAACGCTTGTCATCCAGGACCAAAGTGTCGCCGCAATCGAGATCCTGGATATTGTTGATGTCCACCAACCGCAAACGGGTATCGGCGTCCACCACCAGATTACGCACCCCGGCGAGGTCCGGCAGGATGTTCTCCCGTTCCATCAGGTTGCGTACGGCGGTGACAAAGGCATCAAGGTTTTCCCGCAGTCCCTCTTCAAAACGCGCAAGCTCCATCCGGGCACCGGTCTCGGCCGTAAACTGATGATGAAGCCGCTCGAGATACCCCGGGCAGACCGCCTGCCACGGGTCCAGCGCCGTCCCATGGATGTAGTCTTGCAGCCCGCAGAGCAGGATCTGTCGACGGCCATCACGGCAGTAGTCCACATAAAACTCTTCGGACACGGCGACAAACGCCGGTGCCAACCAATGTTCGACGCGCTTGAGGCGCCGGGTCTCGCAGAGGCCCTGATCCAGATTCTCGAATCGGGTGCGGAAAATCCGCAGCATCTTCACCGGCCGGGCCCGGGGAAAACAGCGCACCCCGTTCATCGGCACACCCCTTGTTTCCCGGCCCACCGCATCAGCCTCGAGGACCTCGATGATCCGCGACCGCAACCCGGTGCGAAAATGCCGCCGGAACACGTAGGGCGCATCGCCGCGAATGAAATTGAGCGCCAGGATATCGGCGTGCTGAATACGGTCGCAGTCGCGGATGTCAGGCATGGGCTTCGGCCATTGAAGTGTGAGGAAGGCCCCACGGGGAAAGGAATACAACCCGGATCTTTACGAACGGCGCCACCTGTGCCAGATTGAACGACAAAATCGGCTCCGGGTCAAAGGGGAGAAACCTGCCGCCCAGGCGCCCGACGACAACCTGCAATGCTCGACGAGACAAGGATGACAAGATGATCCGCATCAACGAAGACTACCTCAAACTCAAGGCATCCTACCTGTTTTCCGACATCGCCGGCCGCATCAAGGCTTTTCAGCAAGCCCATCCGGACCGGGCCATCATCCGCTTGGGCATCGGCGATGTCACCCGGGCCCTGCCCCCCGTCTGCGTGGCGGCCTTTCACCAAGCGGTGGACGAAATGAGCCAGGACGCCACCTTCCGTGGCTACGGGCCCGAACAGGGGTATGAATTCCTGCGCCAGATCATTGCCGCGGAGGATTTTCAGCGCCGCAACGCCGACATCCAGGCCGACGAAATCTTCGTCAGCGATGGTTCCAAGTGTGACACGGGCAATTTCCAGGAGCTGTTCGCCAAGGATGCGCGCATCGCCATCCCCGACCCGGTCTACCCGGTGTACCTGGACACCAACGTCATGGCCGGCCGCAGCGGCGCCTTTGTCGACGGCCGCTACGAGGGCATCGTCTACCTGGAAGGCAATCTGGAAAACGGCTTCGTGGCCGACCCGCCCGACGCACCGGCCGATCTGGTCTACCTGTGTTTTCCCAACAATCCCACCGGTGCCACCATCGACCGGCAGCGGCTGACCGCCTGGGTGGACTGGGCCAGGGATCAAAAGGCCCTGATCCTCTTCGACGCCGCCTACGAGGCGTTCATCCGCGACGAGGGCCTGCCACGGTCGATCTTCGAAATCCCCGGCGCCCGGGAAGTCGCGGTGGAATTTCGCAGCTTCTCCAAGACCGCCGGCTTCACCGGCACCCGCTGCGCCTATACGGTGGTCCCCAAGGACTGCAAAGCCTACACCACGGCCGGAGAGGCGATCTCCGTGCACCGCCTCTGGCACCGACGCCACAGCACCAAATTCAACGGGGTAGCCTATCCGGTACAGCGCGCCGCCGCCGCCGTCTACACGCCGGAGGGACGGCAGCAGGCCAAGACCCTGGTGGATGGTTACCTGGCCAATGCCGACGTGATCCGCCACGCCATGCAGGCCCTGGGCTTCACCTGTTTCGGAGGCCATCATTCCCCCTACATCTGGGTGGAGTGTCGACGCCCTTCCTGGGCGTTCTTCGACCTGCTGCTGGAACGCGCCGGGGTGGTGTGCACCCCCGGCGCCGGCTTCGGCCGATGCGGTGAAGGCTACGCGCGCATCAGCGCCTTCAACAGCCCGGAAAACGTCCGGGCGGCCATGACCCGCATCCGCGAAGCGCTTGAGAAAGCATGAAACTTGAAAGTGGTCCCTTTTGTCCTTTTCAAGAAACACTGAGAGGTCATCGACCATGCCCCCCCACTACGATCTCTGTGTCATCGGCTGCGGTCCCGGCGGATTCGCCGGGACCATGCGGGCCGTGGACCTGGGCAAGCGGGTCTGTGTCATCGAAGCGGACCAGATCGGCGGCGCCGGTGTGAGATGGGGCGCCCTGGCCTCCAAGACCCTCTGGGAGCTGGCCAAGGACTACGACATCGCCCGCAAGGTGGACCGGGGCTTTCGGGCCGCCGAGCTGAGCGTGGACTACACCGCGGTGCGTGCCAGCGTCATCGCGGCGGTGGAGGAAAAGCAACAGCAACTGCTCGGCCAACTGGAAACCTTCTCCCCACGCAACCGCGAGCCGGGCCAGGGCCAGGTGACCTTCCTGCGCGGCCGGGCCCGCTTCCTTAATCCGGACCACGTCGCGGTGCACTTGGCCAGAGGGGGCCAAACCGTTGTCGGCGCCGATTTCTTCCTCATTGCCACCGGATCACGCCCCCGTCCCCTCGGGGACATCGAAACAGACCAGCGCCAAGTGCTGGATTCCGACGGGGTACTGAACCTGACGGATTTTCCCCGTCGCCTGGCGATTATCGGGGCCGGCATCATCGGTTGTGAATTCGCCAGCATTTTTTCCAACTTCGGTCAGACCCGCGTGTCCCTCATCGACCACGCCGAGCAGATCATCCCCTACGAAGACGAGGACATCAGCGCCTTTGTCAACGCCAACCTCACCGCCAACGGCGTCCGCATTCACCATTCAGCCGTACTGCGCGAGATTCGCCGCACGCCCGGGGATCTGGAGGTGGTGCTGGACCTGAAATCCGGCGGCAGCCGGGTTCTCAGTGCCAACGCGGTGCTGGTGGCAGTGGGCCGCGCCCCGCAACTGGACGGCCTGGGGTTGGCCGAGGCCGGCATCACCCCCGATGAACGGGGTTTTCTCCAGGTGGATGCCGATGGCCGGGTGGCGGGCCGCATCTTCGCCTGCGGCGACGTCACGGCCCACCCGGCCCTGGTGAACCTGGCCGAGATGGAGAGTCGCCACGCCGTAGCCGCCATGTTCGGCGCACCACGGCGTCCCCTGTTTTACCGCAACATGAGCACGGTGATGTTTTTCAAGCCGAGCCTGGCGGCGGTGGGGCTCAACGAAAAAACCTGCCGCAAAAAAGGCATCGCCTACCGGGTGGCTTCCTTTTCCAACGCCCTGCTCACCCGGGCCATCGCCATGCGTGCCACCAACGGATTCGTCAAGATCCTGGTCACCGACGATCCGGCTCAAAAGATCCTCGGCATGCGTGCCGCCGGCCCCCAGGCCTCCTCGACCATCATGAGCGTGGCGATGCTCATCGACCAGGACAAGGGGCTGACCGACAGCCTCAAGACGCTTCACCCCCACCCCACCATGTCCGAGGCGATCCAGGAGTGCCTGCGTCTGCTGTCGGGGGATTCCATCTACAAGCCCGAAGCGTTCCCGGAACTTTTGCGCATTCGGGCCTGGGACCCGGAACGCGGCGATCATCCCGCCTGATTCCCATTCCCTGGCGCAACGCGCCGGGGTGGCCGCCCCCCGGGATCCGACGCGTCAGTTGACGATGAGCACCGATTGTTCGGTGGCCAGACCCAATACCTTCTGGGAAACGCTGCCGAGGAAAAATTCCCGGATGCCCGCGGCCCCACGGCGGCCGATGACGATGAGGTCGTAGCCGTTGGCCCCTTCGGCCGCGATGTCCCGGGCCACGCCTCTTTTCTTCGGTTCCACCTTGAGGGTGATGTTCTTCTCGTCAAAACCGGCATCCACCAGTCTTTGGCGGGCCGCCTCGAGGGTGGATTGCATCAGCTTCTTCTTCTGATCTTCCAGTTCACAGAAGTTCGCCTGCTGAGCCTTGAAGTAAGGCGTCAGCTCCGGCGACTGCATTTCACAGAGGCTGGCGGTGTCCTGGAGTACGGCCATCAGGGTGATGCGGTGGTCGGTGGTCAGGGTGCGAGCCACGTAGTCCACGGCCCGCCGGGCGTTTTTCGATTCGTCGCAAGCGATCAGGATCTTCTGGGACATGGCGGGTTCTCCTTTTTGGGGTTTCGTTTTCCATCGGCAAGCATGGGACCGCCCGTGCGCGTATCGGATTTATTTGCCGTACCGCACGACCAAGCCCCGACGGGTCCAACTTTGGCCTCCGGCCCATTCCGGTTTCAAGCTTCCTTCAACGCCTCCCGGCAGATGTCGGCAAAATGCCGGCCTCGGGGATCGTCTTCCAGCGGCTTGAGCAGGTCCAGCGCACGGTGAAAATGGCCGCTGTTCATCCAACTGATGGCCAGGCACAGACCGATGGCGCCGTCCCGGGGAAAATGAGTCAGCCCGGCTTCCAGCACCTCGATGCTGGCCGCGGTGTCCCGGCGGCGCTGCAGCAGTTGCCCCAGCCCGAGGTACGCCCGGGCATCCGGGGCCAGGGTCAGGGCGCGTCGATAAAGCGTTTCGGCCGTGGCCTCGGGGTTTTCGACCTCTTCGTTGCGGGCGTAGTCTCCCTGGTGAAAGGTCAGGGCCAGGCGCGAGAGAAAATCGGCATGCAAGACCCGGAGCGCCGGATCGTCGTTCAGTGGGACGTTGCGGGCATAGGCCGACAGACGCCGGTAGTACCCCTGGCGCAGGGTGCGGCCGAAGGCCAGAACCTGTTGGGCGTCCAGGGCCGGATCGGTTTCAAAATAAGGAATATCCTCCCGACGATCCAACCAGATGTCATCGGTGTGACCGGTTCGCCGCTTGAAATCCTCGTAGAGGGCCGTGCCGGGGAAGATGTCCAGGATGTAAAAAATCGCCCCCAGGGGCTGGATTTCTTCCATCAGGTCCAGTGTGGCCTGGATCGTCTCCGCGCTCTCGCCGGGGCTGCCGTAGATGAAATAGGCCCGGGCCAGAATCCCGGCCCTCACCGTCAGGGCGAAGGCCCGGCGCACCTGCTCCCGGTGGATGTCCTTGCAGAGCAGCGCCCGGATCTCCTCCGACCCACTCTCCACCCCGTAGCTGATCTGGATGCACCCCGCCCGTCGCATCCAGCCCAGGGTCTCGGCGTCCACGATGTTGACCTTGCTGATGGCTTGCCAGGTAATGTCCAATCCCCGGTCCAGAATTTCGCGGCACAACGCCATGACCCGGGTTCGGCTCAGGGTAAAGGTGTCGTCGGAGAAGAAAAAATACCGTTGCCCCCGATCGTAGAGCCGCTGAATCTGTTCGGCGATGTAGGGCACGGAGTGAAACCGCACCCGGCGGCCCCAAAACCGCGGCGAGCCACAAAAGGTGCAGCGCCCCGGACAGCCGCGGGTCATCACCAGATGCTGGAAGGTAAAGTAGCGCGCCGGGTCCGGCAGATCATCCAGGCGCCGGATCGGGTCGGCGGGACCGTTGAAGATCGGCTCACCGCCGCGGCGCAGCGCCAGCCCGGGCAGACCGGACGGCAGACGACCGTCCCGGGCCAAGGCCTGGACCAGGGCAAGAAAGGTCCGTTCGCCCTCCCCCACCACCACGGCATCTACCTGGGGAAAATGGGCCAGCAGGTGACGCCAGAGCATGCTGGCGCCGATGCCGCCGAAGACCACCGCCGCTTCGGGCAGGATTCGCCGCACTTCGGCGGCGATCTCCAGCGCCCCCCAACGGTTGGCATGGAGCACCGAAAAGCCCACCACCTGCGCCCCCCAGGCGGCCAGGTCCCGGGCCAGGTCCTCTTGCCGGCCGGCTTGATCGTACCAGTTGAAAATCTCCACCGCGTGCCCGTTGGCCCTCAGCAGGGCCCCCACGTAGTAGATGCCGATGGGAGGCACGGCAATCTCTCCGGAATCGAGTCGCGGATCGAGGAAATAAGGATAAACAAGGGCAATCTTCATGCACCGACGGCCGTTGGGCAGGGGTTAAGGGTCAATGCTGCATTTTGATTGTTCATACCATACTCCACCACAATCGCCAAAAGCCCGGGCGCCGATCCCTGTCAAAAAAAGGAAAAATCCCATTACAATTCTGAAATAGGAAAATTTTTAAGAATATCGTTCTTGACAGTAGGCCTTTCTTCGAATATACGGCACCGATCGACGGGACCATGGAGGCGTTCATGCTGGACGCAGTCAGTTTTAAGATCTTGAAAATCTTGCAGGAAAAGGCCCGCATCCCCAATGTGGAGGTGGCCCGCCAGGTGGGGATGGCGCCTTCGGCGGTCCTGGAGCGCATCCGCAAGCTGGAGCGCCAGGGGTTCATCGACGGCTACGAGGTCCGGCTCAACCCGGAACGCTTCGGCCGCCGCCTGGTGGCCTTTGTCACCGTCACCACGGCCGAACCGGAGGTGGAACCCGTCATCGGTCAGCGGCTGGCCGCCATTCCGGATGTGCAGGAGGTGCATTTTGTCGCCGGCCAGGACAGCTACCTGATCAAGGTGCGCTGCGCCGACACCCGGGCCCTGGATCACCTGCTGCGTGAAAAAATCGCCGTTCTGGCGGGGGTGGTTTCCACCCGTACCGCCATCGCCCTGACCACCCTGAAAGAAACCGCCCGCATTTCCATCGACCCATCGGAGGAGGACGTCTGATCATGCCCATGTCCGCTGCTTTTGAAAACCGGCTCTACCCCCGGCTTTCCGCCATCACCGAAGCCTTCGGCACCCCGTTTCACATCTACGACGAAGTCGGTATCCGCGACACGGCCCGGCGCATCAACGGGGCCTTTTCCGGTGTCCATGCCTTTCGCGAGTTTTTCGCCGTCAAGGCCCTGCCCAATCCCCGGGTGATGTCGATCCTGGCCGAGGAAGGGTTCGGATTCGACTGTTCTTCCATCACCGAATTGATCCTGGCCCGACGCATCGGTGCCGGCCCCGATGACATCATGTTCACTTCCAACAACACCAGCACCGAGGATTTCCGGGTGGCCGCCCTGGACGGCGGATGCCTTTTGAATCTGGATGACATCACCCTGGTGCCCAAGGTCCCCCAGATGCCCGAGGAGATCTGTTTCCGTTACAATCCCGGGGCCCGGCGCACCGGCAACAGCATCATCGGCAACCCGGTGGAGGCCAAGTACGGTGTGGCCCACGACCAGATCGTGGACGCCTACCGCGCCGCCATGGACCGCGGGGCCCGACGTTTCGGGCTGCACACCATGCTGGCCAGCAACGAGCGCAACGCCGACTACATGGTTCAGACCGTGGCGATGCTGCTGGACATCGTCACCCGGGTGAGCCGGTCCTTGTCCATCCGCTTCGGATTCATCAACATGGGCGGCGGACTGGGCATCCCGTATCGTCCGGACGACCCCCCGCTGGACCTGAAATCCATGGCCCAGCGGATCCAGGCCGAGATCGAGGGGTTTGCCACCGCCCAGGGGTATGCCCCGCGCCTGTTCATGGAGAGCGGTCGTTTTGTCACCGGCCCCCACGGCGCCCTGGTGGCCCGGGCCATCAACCGCAAGGACACCTACCGGACCTACATCGGCGTGGATGCCTCGATGACGGCCCTGATGCGGCCGGGAATGTATGGGGCCTACCATCACATTACGGTGCCGGCCAAGGCCGGCGACCCTCGTCGTCAGACGGTGGACGTGGTGGGCGCCCTGTGCGAAAACAACGACAAGTTCGCCATCCAGCGGGAACTGCCCCCCATCGACGACGGCGATCTCCTGGTGATCCACGACACCGGGGCCCATGGCCATTCCATGGGTTTCAACTACAACGGCCAGTTGCGGCCCCAGGAACTGCTGCTGCGCGCCGACGGCACGGTGGAGCTGATCCGTCGTGCGGAAACGGTGGCCGACTATTTTGCCACCCTCAATTTTCTACCAATGGAGATCAACCGATGAAAACCCTGCACATCGGCCAGCGCATCGAAAAGATGCTGGCGGATCGGCACCTGGACATCACGGAACTGTCCCGACGCACCGGCCTGGACCTACCCTTTCTTCAGGGCCTCCTGGACGACGACGTCTATCCATCCATCGGTCCCTTGCTCAAGGTGGCCCGGGCTTTGGGCGTGCGCCTGGGGACCCTCGTCGACGACCACATCAGCCAGGATCCGCTCATCGTCCGCGGCGCCGAGCGCAGTGCCGAGCTGCACATGCTGCGGGCCAAGGACCGACCCCAGACCATGCGCTTCCATTCCCTGGGACGGGGCAAAACCGATCGGCACATGGAACCGTTTTACGTGGAGCTGCTGCCCGAGTCGGCCAAGGCCCCCCGGCTCTCCTCCCACGAAGGCGAGGAGTGGTTCGTGGTCACCGCCGGCCAGGTAGAGGTCATCTACGGCCGGGAAACCTACCGTCTGGCCGTGGGCGACAGCATCTACTACAACTCGGTGGTGCCCCACTGGGTGAGCTGCGCCGGATCGGCGCCGGCGGCCATCTACGCCGTGCTCTACATCCCCGAGTAGCCGGGGTGAATCGCCGATGACACATTCTCAGGAGTTTTTTATGCCGGAAGCCAGCCCCCATCAACCCGACGGCCTGCTCTCGTCCACCCTGGGCCGGATCCTCGACGACACCGTCGCCCGTTTCGGCGACCGGGAAGCGGTGATTTATGTGGACCGCGATTTTCGCCTGACCTACCGACAATTCGCGGACCTGGTGGACCGTCTGGCCCGGGGGCTGATGGCCCTGGGCATCGGCCGGGGTGAAAAAGTGGCCGTCTGGGCCACCAACATCCCCTACTGGGTGGCCCTGCAGTTTGCCACGGCCAAGATCGGCGCGGTCCTGCTGACGGTCAACACCAACTACCGACGCGATGAGCTGGCCTACCTGCTGCGCCAGAGCGAAGCCGAAAACCTCTTTCTCATCGATGGTTATCAGGACATCGACTACCTGGCCACGGTCTACGAACTGCTGCCGGAGCTGCGCACCCAGCCCCGCGGCTACCTTTCCAGCGCATCGTTTCCGCGCCTCAAGCGGGTCTTCTTCCTCGGCCAGGAAAAACACCGCGGCATGTACACCATCCCCGAAGTGATGGCCCTGGCGCCCATGACCGATGCCGAGACCTACCGTCGGCGTCAGGCCGAACTGGACGCCAACGACGTGGTGAACATGCAGTACACCTCCGGCACCACCGGCTTTCCCAAGGGGGTGATGCTCACCCACGCCAACATCGCCAACAACGGCTTCTGGGTGGGCGAAAACCAGCGGTTCACCGAAAAGGACCGCATCTGCCTGCCCGTGCCCCTGTTTCACTGCTTCGGCTGCGTGATGGGGGTGCTGGGCGCCGTGACCCACGGGGCGGCCCTGGTGATCCTGGAAAAATTCGATCCCATCCAGGTCATGGCCAGTGTGGAAGCCGAAGGCTGCACCGCCCTGTACGGGGTGCCCACCATGTTCATCGCCCTGCTGGACCACAAGCTATTTTCCAAATTCGACTTTTCCAGCCTGCGCACCGGCATCATGGCCGGCTCCCCTTGCCCGGTGCGGGTGATGCAGGCGGTGATGGAGCGGCTGCACATGACCGAGATCACCATCTGCTACGGCTTGACCGAAGCCTCGCCGGTGATCACCCAGACCCTGCCCGACGACGACCTGCGACGGCGCACCGAAACCGTGGGACGCCCCATGCCCCACGTCGAGGTGCGCATCGTGGATCCGGAAACCGGCGACGCCCAGCCGCCGGGACGCCAGGGGGAGATCTGTTGCCGGGGCTACTCGGTGATGAAAGGCTACTACAACCTGCCCGAGGCCACGGCGACGGCCATCGATGAAGACGGCTGGCTCCACTCCGGGGACCTGGGGGTGATGGACGCCGAGGGCTACCTGTCCATTACGGGCCGTCACAAGGACATGATCATCCGCGGCGGGGAAAACATCTACCCGCGGGAAATCGAGGAGTTTCTCTTTTCCCTGGAAGGGGTGGCCGATGTTCAGGTGGTGGGGGTGCCCAGCGTGAAATACGGCGAAGAGGTGGGCGCTTTCATCATCCCCAAGGCCGACGCCGACTTGACGGCCGAAGACGTCCGGGATTTCTGTCGGGGCCGCATCAGCCGCTACAAGATCCCCTGCCACGTGGCGTTCGTGGACCAGTATCCCCTCACGGCCAGCGGCAAGGTGCAAAAGTACAAACTTCAGGAAATGAGCCGATCCCTCTTCGAGCCGGCGGCTCCGGCGGAGAAATCCTCGTGATGGTCCGAGCCTGTCGCATCGCTGCCGTCCTCTTCGATTTCGACGGCACCCTTACCTGCCCCGGCGCCCTGGACTTTGGCGCCATCCGTCAAGAAATCGACTGCCCGCCGGACCGCCCGGTGTTGGAGTTCATCCAGGCCATGGACTCAGTGGAGGCGCTGCGCCGGGCCCATCGGATCCTGGAGGCCCATGAGATGGCCGCCGCGGCCCTTTCCGAGCCTGCCCCGGGAGCCGAATCCCTGGTGCGCCGCCTCATCGCCCACCGGATCCCCTGCGGTATCCTCACCCGCAACAGTCGGCGGGCGGTGGAGCGGGCGCTGGAAAATTTCCCGCACCTCGAGCCGGACATCTTTTCGGTGCTCATCACCCGCGACACGCCGGTGGCCCCCAAGCCCAGCGGAGACGGGGTCCATCTGGCCGCCGCTCATTTCGGGGTGCCGGTGGAAGAAGTGCTGGTGGTGGGAGATTTCGTCTTCGACATCGAGGCCGGGCACCGGGCCGGCGCGGTGACGGCCCACGTGGGCGGCAATCCGCCCTTTGCCTGTCACTACGCGGTGGATTCCCTGGCACAACTGTGGGAGGCCATTCGCCTCGATGTGGCGCTGCCGCCCGGCAAACTGCCCAACGACCTGCTGGAGCGCTTTCTGGCGGAGTTTCAAACCCCGGATCCGTCCCTGGTGATCCCTCCAGGCATCGGCCAGGACACCGCGGCCGTGGATACCGGTGACGCCGACACTTTGGTGCTCACCAGCGATCCCATCACCTTCGTCACCACCCACATCGGTCACTACGCCGTGCTGGTCAACGCCAACGACATGGCCACCGCCGGAGCGGTTCCCCGCTGGCTGCTCACCACGTTGCTGTTTCCCCCCGGAATCACCGCCGGCGAGATCCATCAGGTTTTTTCCGACTTGACGGGGGTATGCCGCGCCAATGACATCGTCCTGTGCGGGGGGCACACCGAAATCACCGATGCCGTCAGCCGACCGGTGGTCAACGGCACCATGATCGGCACCGTGATGCGGGGCCATCTCATCGACAAGCGCCAGATCCGCACCGGCGACCGACTTCTGCTCACCAAGGCGATTGCCGTGGAAGGAACCGCCATCATCGCCGGCGAATTCGCCGGGGAACTCCAGCGTCGGGGCCTGCCCGAGACCGTGCTGGCCCGGGCCCGGGATCTGGCGCAGGCAATCTCGGTGTTGCCTGAAGCGGCGGTCTGCCGTGACCACGCCGGTGTCAGTGCGCTGCACGACGTCACCGAGGGGGGGCTCGCCACCGCCGCGCGCGAGTTGGCGTCCGCAGGCCGATGCGGGCTGCGGCTTTTCGTCGACCGGATTCCGTTCTTTGACGAAACCCTTCAGATTTGTTCCTTGATGGGGATCGATCCCATGGGGCTCATCGGCTCGGGCAGCCTGTTGATCTGCTGTCGGCCCGAGGAAGCCGGCAGTCTGTGCCGACAGTTGGCGGCCGCGGGGATCCGGGCCACCGATATCGGGGAAATCACCGAGGCCGAAAGCGGCATCCAGGCCGAGGCCGAAGGCCGGGCCGTGACATGGCCCGGCTTCGATGTGGATGAGATCACCCGCCTCTTCGGCAGGCCTCTGTGAGTAGATGTCTCACTGCACGGCAGCAACGGCGTTGTGCGTCACCCCACGCCCGAAAACCTCGAAGGCGGCTTTGAGCGTCTCCATAAGGTAGTCCTTGCGGGTATCGATGATGCGCTTGCTGGTGTTCCAGAGGATGACCCCTGAAAACAGGGCCCAGAAAATATCCGCCAGCGCCACTGGATGCCGGTCCACGAAGACACCTTTTTCAATGCCTTCCTTGAAGATCGAGGATATCGCGCCGATGGATTTCCGGGAGAGATCTTCGATTTCCTCCATCAATTCCGGTGACAGGTTCTTGAGGGTCTCGCTGGACTGGAGGTGAAACATGTTGATGAGAATCAGTGGATCGAAGGCGTAAACATCGTACATCGCTTCGATGAGATCGTTCAGCTTTTTTTCCGGAGGGCTCTTTTCATCGCGGACGTGGCCGACCCGAATATTGAGGTACTGGAGGATCCGCAATGAAAGGGAGGCGTACAGTTCTTCCTTGTTTTTGAAGTAAAGATAGAGTGTTCCAGGGCTCAGCTCGGCTTCCTTGGCGATGTCCTCCATGGTGGCCCGGTTAAACCCACGCTCTGAGAAAACCCGCTTGGCGGCCACAATGATTTGCTGGCGTCGCCGCTCCTTCTCTCTTTCCTTTCGTTCTTGAATCCCCATGAAGCCAAATCCCCTGAATTTTATTTATAAAGTAAAAGATTTATTCATTTAATGTTCTTTGTATAATTTATACGCGCAGTTCGGTCAAGCGAAATCGATATCTGAGAACAATTGAAGGCAGTTGCGCCTATTCCGACCATACGAAAAACCGATAAATTAAGGACTAGTGGCGGGAATGTCAATGCGACCAGGAGGGCTGAAGAATCGGCGGATCTTTTGTGGACCCAATGGTGGCAACCGGCCATCGGCCAGATCCGTCCTGATCCGTCGGTGAAGTGACTTGGCGGGCGAGGGAGCCGTGGGGGATGGATCTTGAGGGGCAACGGCAAGCGCCAAGAAACAATTCCCGCCGCTAATTGCCGATCCCCAATCCTTTCAACAGACTCCGGCCTTGTTCCTTGAGGGACTCCAGGGACTGCTTGTCCCGCCCCAGGGTCTCCTTGAGTTTCGTCGGATCACTGATGGCCTCCTGGAGGCGCTGCCTGGCAAGGCCTTCCAGGTCCGGGCGGAAGGTGGGCTTGGCGAAGGTGCCCGAGACCAGCACCGGCACCATCAACCCGCTTCTCTCCGCCGTATCCCCTTGCCCTTTGATGGTGGCCACCACCTTGGGTTCCACCCGAAAATCGAGGCTCTCTTGCACCAGGTGGGCCGAACCCTTCGCGCTGAGGCGCAGGAAAGGCGAAACGAGGCTGGCATCCGGGGTGTAAAACCGGCCGTTGGTCAGCGTAAAGGGCACATTCAGCTCGGAGAAGTCGGTGCTTGGCCGCTGGGCGGGTGTTTCGGCCAGGCCGAAAGCCGATTGGATGTTGCGGGCCATGCCGGCCAGGTCGATGCCCTTGATGGCCCCGTCACTGAATCTCAAATTGCCCTTGCCATTGAGGGTCGGCTTGATTCGCGCCGGCGTATCACCGGCCATGCTCAGGGTCACCACAGCATTCAGCGTCCCCGCCAGCAGATCCTTTTTGGCAAAATCCACCAGCAACGGCCCGGCCTGGATGTTTTTCAGGTTCAGGTCCACGCTGGTGCGAGGGGTGTTGCCCTGCACATCAAAAACTCCATTGCCCGACAGGCTGCCCCCATAGAGAGCCGCTGAAAATGGATGGAACCCATAGCGACCCTTTCGGCCGGTTACCTTGAGGGCGATATCCCGGATGGTGCCACCGCTGACTTTGAGTTCGCCGATGTGAAGGGCGCCGTCGATCTCCGGCTTGCGCAACGGCCCATAGTCGGGCCCTGGCGCAACCGCCGACGCCCCTCCTCCCGCGACCGGCGAGGCCGGGGACGGAACAGGCAGGTAGCGGTCCACATCGATGGCGTCCAGCTTCAGGTCAAACACCACGGCGGGTTTTTCCAAGGCCTTGGCCTGAAGGGAAAACCGGGCCGTGGCATCATCCAGCGTCAAAACGCCCTCGGCAACGGACACCGCCGTGCCCGTTCCCTGAACGCCGGCCGTCAAGGCCAACCGGGAAAAAGCGTTGGCGTCGGTGGTCTGAACGGGAAAGGGTTGTCCCAGGGCCGCCAGGAGCTTCCGCGGCGAAAAGGGCGCCAGGTCCACCTTCAGATCAAAACCCGGTTCGGAGGAGAGGTTTTCCAGGCGGCCGTCAAGTTGGATCTTGAGCTCATCGAAGGCGGCGACCTGCAGATCCAGCGGTATCGGCTGCAAACCGAGTTCCTTTCCCACGGGTCCCACTTGACCGGTCACGGTCACCGGCAGGCCGTCCAGCATGGCCGACAAGTCGACGCCGATGGGCCGGTCCAGGGAAATTTCCTCCAGTCGCAGGTTGAGGGCCGACACTTCGTTGCGGGCGCCGGTGCGTTCATCCAGGTAGACGAGATGCCCGTTTCCAATGTCGAACTCCCCCACGGCCAGGGATTGGATGGGCAGCCCCGCCGCGGACAGATCCGCTTCGACCCTGGCCGCATCCGGCGCCGCCGGCACTTTCCTGGCGGCCCCGGCCACACTGCCCCAGTTGGCGCGGCCCTTTTTGTTTCTGACCAGAAGGATTCGCGGTGAATCCATCACGAATCGCTCCACCACCAGGTTTCTGGACAGCAGCGGCAACAACTCGACCTGGAGTTCAAAGGATTTTATCGAAACGAAATCCCCTTGGCTGAAGCCGGCCGGATTGCCCAGGCGCAAATCATCCAGCACGATCCCGGCCCGGGGAAAAAGAGACAGGCGGATCTCTCCGCCCAGGGTAAAGGGCCGCCCCGTGGCATCGCTGATCTGCTTTTCGATGCGCGGCTTGAAGCGGTTCAAGTCCACGACGCGGGGAACGATCACCACCGCGGCGGCCGCCAAGACGACGACCACGGCCACGATGATAGCAATCCATTTGAGGGTGCGTTTCATGAAAGCCTCCCGGTTCTCGGTGGCAAGGCGGATCGGGTGCGATTGGGTTTTCAAGCCCCCGAAAATGCCAGGGGCGCAAAGAAAAAAAAGCGAATCAGACCAGTCTAACGGTCCATCATCAGCGCAAGCGGCGTGAAGTAGGTTTTGTAGAATCCCCTGTCGCGGGTGAGAAGGCGGTCGCACTGGACCGTGGCATGGCCGCCGATGAGAAAATCCGCCGCGATGACATCATCGGTTCGCCGACCGCGTTCAGAAAGTATGCATCCATCATACGAATTCCATACTTCTGACGTCAATGATCTTTCGGCCATCTTTGGCCGCGTCGCCCGGACCTGCGGTGTGCGGGACAACGCCCCTCTTTTCCGCGCATTCCGGGTCCCTTCCTCCCGTGTGATCCCGAACGGATGTGAGGAATCTGCGGTTTTGAATCCGGCGGGAAGTGGTGCCAATTGCGGAGAGATCCCTCGTCGCTGGCGCTTCTCGGGATGACAGTGTGGGGGGCACCCGACCGCTCGCTCGTTACGAGGATCGTATTTTTGAACCGCCCGCTCGCTGCGCTCACTCAAGATCGCAAAGACCGCAAAGAAAGACCGCCAAGGAATGTCTTTTTGGCCCTTCGGGCCAACAAAAACCCATTTTCCTCTGTGACCTCTGTGTCTCTGTGGTGAATATTATTTTGTCCCCGTCCTCGCGGTGCAAGTTTTTTACCACTCTCCCGCCCCTCGCCAAGGGATTTTCACACCGCCTCGATGGTCGAGGGGGGCTTGGCCGTGATGTTGTAGGTGACGCTCACCACCCCGGGCACTTCGGCGGTGATGCGCCGGGCCATCTTGAGCAGTTGCTCGAAGGGCAGCTCGGTGGGGGTGGCGATGACGGCATTTTCGCTGTCCCAGCAGCGGATCTCGATCTGCCAGCCGTAATCGCGCTTGCCGTCACGCATGCCCGTCACCCGGTCCTCGTGCAGGATGGCCAGGTACTGGAAGGCGTTCACCCCGGCCAGCTCCTGCTCCACCACCGCCGTGGCCGCGCGGACCCGCTCGATGCGCGCCGGGGTCACTTCGCCGATGACCCGGGCGGCCAGGGCCGGTCCGGGAAACGGGGGACGGTTGTACATCGCTTCCGGCATGCCCAGGGCCTTGCCCACGGCGCGCACCCCGGTCTTGCGCAACTGGATCAGCGGCTCCACCACCTTGTAGCCGTAGGCCGCTTCGGTGTCGATGCCCAGTTGGGCCAGGATGTTGTGCTGCCGCTTGATACCGGCCACCGTCTCTTCCACATCGGTGTAGATGGTGCCTTGCAGCAGGCTCGAGGCACCGCTCTCCCGTACCAGCCGGCCGAAGACGGTCTTGTAGAAGGTGTCGGTGATGGCCTGGCGCTTCTCCTCGGGATCGATCTTGCCCGCCAGGGCCGCAAAGAACTCCTCCCGGGCGTCCACCAGGGTCACCGGCACGCCGAGATCCCCCATGGCCGCCACCAC
This sequence comes from Desulfobacteraceae bacterium, assembly GCA_028700185.1. GTDB lineage: Bacteria > Desulfobacterota > Desulfobacteria > Desulfobacterales > UBA2174 > UBA2174. The sequence continues at coordinate 16,465 of JAQVTF010000047.1, forward strand.
CGCCGCCGGCTCGCCCTGGCGCATCAGCCCGTTGTCGATGAAGTAGGTGAGCAGCCGGTCGCCCAGGGCACGGTGCGCCAGGAGGGTGGTCACCGAGGAGTCCACCCCGCCGGAGAGGGCGTTGACGGCCTTGGTTGCGCCGACTTGCTCGGAAATGGAACGGCACTGGTTTTCAATGAAGGTTTGGGGGTTCAGATCGCCTGCCTTGATTTCCTCGATGGTCATGGGGCCTCCTGGGTTTTTGAAACCGGTCTTGTCCTGGCTGAACGTGCGAGGAGGATAGCAGAAAACGGCGGAGGAAACGATAGAAAAGCCGGGGCGCCGGGAAGGCCGGCGGTGGGGAGACGCGGTGCCATCTTTTTGAACCGCCCGTTTGCTTCGCTCACTACGCCATCGAAGGACGCCAAGACGTTTCTTTTTGGCCCTTTGGGCCAACAAAAAACAGTTTTTCTTCGCGGTCTTGGCGTCCTTGGCGACCTTCGCGGTTCAAGCTTTTACTGTGCTCTATTGTCATTCCAAACGAAGGTGAGGAATCTGCAGTTGAGGATACGGCGGAAAGTGGTGACAATTACGGAGAGATTCCTCGTCGCTGACGCTCCTCGGAATGACACCCTTTTTCCGCTGTCATTCCGAACGAAGGTGAGGAATCTGCAGTTGGGGATATGGCGGGAGGCGGCGGCAATTGCGAGGATGTTTCCCTGCCCTTTTCAAGCAACCAAAACAACATCCAAATCAAGCAGTTCTGCGGCCTTGGCCAATTGCCTGTCCGTCGTGACCATCAGTATCGCTCCATGTCTCGCGAATCGACGACTGTCTGGCTCAAGGAAGCCCCGTTGACGGCAATCGATGCCCTGAAAGCGCTCAGATCAGGCAGGCGCTTTTCTGAAACACCGACAGGCACCAGCCTGGCAACCTTTTTGCCGCGCCTTGAAATCAGGATCTCCTCACCCTTTTGGGTGCGATCCAGCAGCAGGCTGATCCTCTCTCTGGCTTCCTTGACGCTGACTTCCTCCATGTCGCCCCCTTTGAAACAGCCCGTCAACCGGTTGCAACCCCGGTATCCTGTTTATCTGCGATTTGATAGCCTGGCAGATGCAGATGGATAATGTACATT
>JAQVTF010000211.1 GCA_028700185.1 Desulfobacteraceae bacterium
CCCTCCATTCAGGATTGCCCCCGATACGCCGTTTCAATGGGCGCGGAGCTGGTCTACCAGGCGGGCACGGTGCTGCTTCTGGCAAACGGGGAGCGGAAAACGGAAGCGGTGGCCCGGTCCCTGCTGGCGGACCCGAGCCCGGAGGTGCCCATCTCCTACGGGCAGAAATACGCCGCCGGCCCGGGCGATCTGATCTACGTGCTGGACCTCATCGCCGCCAGGGAGCTGCTCGCCCACAAAGGAAAGCTCAAGGACAGGAAGATCAAGATCGAGGAGCCGGGCTGAGCGGAGAGTGAGGCCTCATGGTTTTTTAGGAGTTGATTTCAAGAGAGAATTATTCTATCCATCGCGTTCCTGGCCATCGCGTTCCTAATTCATTTCAAAACAGCTAAACGTACCACTTCTCTTCTTTTGTAGAATTCTCTTCTTTTGTATAAATTTTTATTTATTTCAGGAAGTTGTTTCTATATGCGATTGGTTCTTAAGGGGCGGAGCTCGATGCATGGAAAAACGGAGCGAGGGGATCCCGTCGGGTCGAAACCCATGCGGTTGCTTCTCTTGGGGCTTTTGTTTTTCGGCATCATCGCTTGCGGGGACCGAACCAACTGGTACAAGCCGGGGCAGACGGCGACCGATCTGGCCGTGGATCAGCAGCAGTGTCGGCTGATCGCCAAAGAGCTGGCCCGCCAGGAGAGCCTGACCCCTGAAAATCCCAACCTCGCCATCGAGGTGGATCGTTATGGAAAGTGCATGATGGCCCGGGGGTGGCGCCCGGTGGCGGCCCCCGGCATCTTCCGCAAGGCGGCCGGGCCCACCTCCGCCGCGCCTACCTCCGATGATGCAACGGTCGTTCCCGGAACACCGGCCGGACCGCACGTGGCGGTGGAAGGCAGGCGGATGCAGGTCTTCGGGGTGAACGTCGAGGTGCCGGAAGGCTTTGAGCTGCGCACCCGGGTAAGCTTGCCCGATGCCCTGGTTTCCAGGGAAAACCTGCTGTGGCGAGATCCCCAGAGGGATGTTTTTTTTCAGGCCTCGGCCCAGCAGAGTCACCAGGTGACCTTCGAGGAAATGGGCTACCCCTATGATCCGAACAAGGATTTGCTCTATCAGGCTTCTTCGCCCGCCGACAGCGCCGTACCGTGGCGTGCCATCTGTCTGGAACGCGGCGACAACCTCATCGGCCTGGTGGGATCCGTCCTGCGGGTCAACAACCGGCAACGACTGTTTCTCAACGCTTCCATCCGGTTGCCCGCGGCCGAGGCCCCTCCCGCCGACGGGTTGCGCTTGAGTACCGGCCAGTACCAGGCCATGGAGGGTTTCACCGAAACATGGGCCGCCTGGTTTGAATCTCAGTTTCCGCCGTCCAGGCTGTCCTGGAATTGGCTCTGGCAATGGATCGATCCCCTGGGCGGGCTTGACACCCTGGGCCGTGATGAGCGATAATGAGTATTGACAGGTTCCGGGATCTTGGCCTAAGATTTCACGCTATATGACATCCTGGAAACTTAAACCCAAAGATGAGAGGTCGCTATGAAAAAGCAGTTGAAGTTCAAAAGGATGGCAGCTTTGACGTTGATGGCTTTCTGTTTGACGTTCGTCTGCCCGGTGGGGCTCTGGGCCGCGCCGACTGACGCTGCTGTAGCCCAGGCGGCGGAAAAGGCCGCCACGGCCGCGGCGGAAAAAGCCATTGCGGCCGGTGCCACCGAAGCGCAGGTGTCGGCGGCGGCCCAGGCGGCGGCGGCTGAAGCCGCCACCTCCATGGGCGCCACTGCCGCCCAGGTGAATGCCGCCACCGCGGCGGCCGCCACCACCGCTTCAAACATGACCGCCGCAGCGGTCGCCGCTGGAACCATGGCCACCACCGCGGGGATCAGCGCCACGGCTCTGGCTGGCATTGTGGCCGCGTCAGTGGCGGTGGTTGCGGTGGCAGCGGAAGCCGCCAGCGACGACGATGGTGGGGGCCACGGACTTCAGGGGCACGGCAATTGATCATTGTGCCTGGGTGTTTTTTTTCGCTCCTTGCAAGGTTGCACAAAAATAACCACGGACGAATCGCCGGTCGGTGCCTGTCGCCGATCATTGGTACGCCACCCTGTTTCAGCGGGGTTTCAGAATCCCGCTGAAACAGGGCGCTATGCGCATCGGTTCGCTCCCACCGTCGCAAACGCGACTTCCTCGGTTTTTTCTCGATCAGTTTTTTCCCAACCCGGATCTGACCGTTCTCTTTTTCTGGGAATTCATCCAAACTTCGCAAGAGAAAGTTGCCTGTGATGATCAACGTCCTTCGATGCCTGATCAGTCTTCTCGCGGTGTTGTGCCCTTTGACCCTATCGGCCCAGGAGGTGGGCCCGGCTCAGGTTCAGCAGGCCGTCCAGGGCATGAGCCCGGCTCAGGCCCAGCAGGCGGCCCAGGGCATGAGCCCCGCCCAGATGCAACAGGCGGCACAGGGAATGTCCCCGGGGCAAATCCAGCAGCTCCAGCAGTCCTTGCCGGCGGAGACGATTCAAAGTCTTCCCGAGGCGGTTCAGGCCGAGATTGCCGCCCAGAACGCGGAAGCCGCCCCGGCCCCCGAAGGCGTTGATGCCATGGTCGATTACACCAGCTCGGAGGCCGACACGGCGGCCGACGCCGAATCCGAAGCCGATGCTCCGGAAACCGGCATGCACCGCCCCCGGGGGGTATCCAGCCTGGAGATGCTCTACCGCACCAATTACGGCAGTGCGTTGGCCGGCAATCTGACCCAGTTCGGTTACGATCTGTTCCAGTCCGGCCCCACGGCCACCCCTTCGCGTCTCGCCGTGCCCGATCCGACCTATGTGCTCGGCCCGGGGGACAGCCTGCGGATCCGCATTTGGGGCTCGGGGCTGGATGCCGAGTACACCGGTGCCATCAGCAAGGAAGGCACCATCAACGTGCCCAAGATCGGCATCGTTCCGGTGGCGGGGCTGCGTTACGGAGACGCCGAGGAGGCGATCCGCCAGGAGGCGGAAAAGTACGTTCAGGGGATCAACATCAGCGTTTCCCTGGACCAGTTGCGCTCCATGGAAGTCTACGTGGTGGGTTCGGTACGCCAACCCGGTCTCCACCTGGTCCCGGCCTTTTCCACCGTCCTCGGCGGGTTGATGGCCGCCAACGGTGTCGAGAAGACCGGTAGCCTGCGCCGCATTCAACTGTTTCGCGGCGGCGCCCTCCACCGCACGGTGGACATCTACGATCTTCTGCTCAAGGGATCCCGCCAGGGCGACGTGATCCTGGAAGACCGGGACGTGATCTTCGTGCCGCGCATCGGGCCGACCATGGCGGTGGCCGGAGCCGTGGCCGAACCGGGAATCTACGAGTTGTCCGGGGAAAGGACCTTGGGTCGGGTGTTGGCCCTGGCGGGCGACATTCTGCCCCAAAGCTATACCGGGCGCATGTACCTGCGCCGTTTCGACAACAATTTCGAATTCGTGGTTCAGGACATCGACACCTTGAAGCAGGCCGGGGACTGGTCGGCCACCAGGGTTCAAAACGGTGATTTTTTGGAGGTCCAGCTTCTGGCATCGATGCGGCCCATGACGGTGCGGCTCACCGGGCATGTCTGGATGCCGGATGTGTTTCGTCACCGCCCCGGGCTCAAGCTCTCCGACGTGCTCACCTCGGCGGACCTGTTCAAGCCCGAGGCCATGACGGAGTACGGGTTCATCAACCGTTACGATCCGGATACCACCCGCATCAGTACGCGGAAATTTCCCCTCCAGGAAGTTCTCGACCACACCTACGACGAAGTTCTGCAACCCCTGGACGAGATCCGCATTCTCTCCCGGGCCGAACTTCAGATCAGGGAGACCGTGCAGATCGGCGGGGCGGTGTGGCGACCGCTCCAGACCGCCTATCGGCCCGGCATGACCCTGCGGGATCTGCTGGCCATGGCCGGGGGGTTGCGCGAGGATCAGGCGTTCATGGATTACGGTTACCTCTACCGCTATGATCCGGCCCTTCTGGATTATCGCATGGAGCGCATCGATCTGGCCGAGTTCGAGGCGGGGCGGCAAAACCCCGTGCTGCAAGCCTTCGACCGGGTTCAAATCCTCGATCGACAGACCTTCGACATGCGCTACGATGTGACCCTGTCCGGGGCGGTCTGGAAACCGGGCAAGTTCAATTTCAACCAGGGGATGACGGTGAGCGATCTCATCAACCTGGGCGGCGGCATCAGGTTCGGGGCCAACGAGGGACAGGTCACCGTGACCCGCAAGGTTCAGACCGAAGACCGAATGGATGTGGAGCACCGGGTCATCGATCTGGCCCGGGAGGGGGATTTGGCCCTGGGGCCCTATGACTACGTCTTTGTCCCCATCATGAAAGATGCCAACCTGGTGCGCGAAGTCACCGTCAGTGGCGAGGTCCGGTTTCCCGGCACCTATACG
>JAQVTF010000001.1 GCA_028700185.1 Desulfobacteraceae bacterium
CATAGAGCAGGTCGAAGGCATAGGTGAGCATGTGGCCGGAGCCGCAGGCCGGGTCGCAGATCTTGATCTCTTCCGGGGAATTCACCACCAAAAAATCTTTTTCGGAACCACGAAAGGCACGAAAATCACGAAAAATTTTATTTTCGGCGTTGCCGGCCAATTCATTATTTTCTTTGTTTTTTTCTTTCGTGCCTTTCGTGTTTTTCGTGGTTAAATCTTCCCCCAGCGAGTTCACGGCTAAAAAAGCTTTTGAACCACGAAAGGCACTAACATCACGAAAGTATTCTTGATTTTTATTTTCGTGTGGTTCGTGTTTTTCGTGGTTAATGTCCTGGGTATTTTTCGCGGTTATTTTTTCATCCGGCTCAATGTAATAATCCATCCGCTCTTTTAGCCGGGAATTGGGACGATTCAACATCCACAGCCGTCCGAGGGAGTTTTCCACCAGGTAGCGGACAATCCAGTGCGGGGTAAAAAGCTGGGTGGCGGCGGGGATGTTCTCCGGGCCAATTTTCTTGCCCTTTTTTAACCCTGCAAAAACTTCATCCTTTTTTTCAGAAATATAGAACTGGTAGAGCCAGCCGATCACCTCGACATTTTCGCAGGCATCCGGCGTCATCGCCTCGCGGGTGTAGGCGAGGATGGAGTTGCCCGAGAGCAGGTCGTCAGGCATCAGCAGTTCGGTGTAGTCGTCGATGCGCTGAAACAAAAACGGCATGGCGCGGTGAAAGAAGTTGCAGGCGGCCACCACCAGCAGGCGGTAGGCCTCACCTTGCGGGTCGCGGCTGGGCGCTTTGCCGTCGAGCAGGGCGAAAATCTGCTGCCGCACTTTCTCCGGCACCATCTCTTCGTCGATATGCCCCATCTTGGCCTCGGCGAGAATCTCGGGCTGGGACTGCCCTTCTGCCGGCGACACCACACCGATGCGGGTGTAGCGGTTCACGTCCATGAAGCGCAGGGCGCAAAAGCGGTTGAACCAGATGTAGGCCACCCGCTCGATGACCTGCTCTTTACCGATTTTTTGAATGGCCTCGTCGAGTTCCTTGACCGCCTTCGCGCTCTCACGCCGGGCGGCGCTATCGTCCGCGAATACCAGTTTCAGCTTGGCGGAGACCTGTTCCATCAGGCTGCGCCGGGCGAACTGGGCGAATTTTTTCAGTTTTGCGGTTTCCATCAAAATCCCTTCAAGCTTTTTCTTCCAGAACCCGTCTCCCCTTGTCCGTCAGGCGATATTTCTGGAGACGACTAGTGGGTTTGTCGGGGATGGTCCGTTCAATTAAGCCCTTCTCAAGCAACGGGACCAGATGTCGCTGGTAGTTCAAGTAAACACTGGCCATACCGGCTGCCTTGAGCAAGTCGGCCTTGGTGCGAGGCCCGGATTTACAGGCCCGCAAAACCTGGGTAACTTGCTCACTGACTTGCTCATCAACTTGCTCACCGACCTGCTCACGCCGGGACCCTGGGCGGCTTGTCGTGGATTTTCGGGACTGCTCGCGGGAAAGCGGAACGATTTCGGCCAATGGAACCGTAAAGCGCACACGTCCGGCCATCTCCTCGATGAGCGGTTCGGGAAGGTTGTTGGCCTTCACTTCACGGAAGATGCCGGGTATGCCGCTGCCCCATTGTTCCACAAGATCCAGTTCCCGGAAGACACGGGCGATGACCGGGTTACGGATTTGAGAAACGCCCAGTTTCATATCCTCGACCGTCAGTCCCGGCAAAAGCAGACCGGGGCTTTCGACCTCGATGCGATTGTCGAAAAAAGCAATGCGGATCGGCGTGCCGCGATGGGAGTAATCCGCATGGACAAGGGCGTTGATGACGACTTCTCGAAGAATGTTGACAGGAATGCTCCAGCGGTCTTTCCTACGGATTTCAGAAAAATCCGAACCACGCATGGCATGTTTCTTCAGAAACAGCATGATTTCGTCCACCGCTTTCGGCAATGGCACGTTGATATCGATATGATCGAAGATATCGGCCTTGTCATTGCCGATGAAACGGCCGCATTGAATCCAGGCATCATCGAAGTACTGGCGGCGATCAATGCCGTACAATAGGATGCCACCGTTGCTGGGCACCCGCCGGCCCTGATCTTTAACGAGAATTCGAAGGCTTTGCAGCATCCGCTCATCAACGGTTCGGCCGGGGAAATCGTCCCGAATGGCTTGCAGGTCAAGGTCATTGATATCAAGATCCGCCATGGGAAGGGCATCGAAGCTGACCCCGGCCACCCCACGCTGCAACCCGGCGATAAGCTGGACGTCCGCCTTGCGGTTGGAAGAGCCCAGGCGAACATAGACGCAATTTTCCATGCCTTCGGCCTTGATAAAATGCGGCCGGGTGCCGCTGAGAAATACCTCGACCACCAGGAGGGTCTTGCTATCCACAGTGGCCAGTTCCAAATTCGGGACCAATCTCGGAGCAATAGAGTCTGCGATCAAGTTGCAGAGGCGTTCTTCCATGTCCAGCGGTGAATCGATGCCGACCACCTGCCGGTCGTCCGTTACACCCAGCACCAGACGACCGCCTGCGGAATTCGCAAACGCCACCAACGTTCTCAACAACGGCCGGGGTGACGACAAGTCCCGCTTAAACTCCAGTGTCTTGCTTTCCGGCGCATGAATAATCTGGGCTATCGGGTTGGTCATTGAACAACCTTTTCGTGGTTTTCGTGTGTTTCGTGGTTCAAATTTGAATCCTTTTGCCTTTGCGGATCTCGATCAGCAACGCCTGGCGCATGGCCTCCAGGTATCGCTCCACATCCGCTTCCTCGACCAGCCACGGTTTGTCGAAGGCCACCCGAATGGTGCGCGCCGCGATGATACGGGGCGTATTTTCGGCCACCTTTGGTTTGTCCTTGCTGACCGGAGAGCCGTAAGGAACCGGTTCTTTTTCAGCTTTTGAAACAGATTCGATGCTTGCCAGAAGACGCGGGTATTCTTCATCCTCAAAACGCCTGAGGCTGTCGCGGATCACCGCAATCAAGCGCTGGCCCTGGATTTCGTTTTGTTTGCGCTCAAATGCCCGCCCGATTTCCGTCCGCCGATCTTCCGACAATTTCTGATAATCCTCCATGCCGGCAAGCCGTTCCCGCAAATGGGCGATGGCGGCGGCGGCTGTTTGGGCTTCAGCCTGGACCCGCTCTTCAATAGCCGTTTTAAGCCTTTCCAGGCGGCTCTTGACTTCTTGCATGCCGCCGCCCTTGTAACAGGCCGGGTCATCCAAGGTGCGGCAAATCGCGGCCCCATCATCGCCCTCCACACAGGAAAGGTTGGGCTCCTGGGTCTGGATGTATTGGCGGGTTTCCGCATATAGCTGGCGATTCGGGCCGCTCATGAAGCGGCGGATGGGATCGAGGACCGATTCCTTCAAGTCCAGCATCGGATCTTCAAAGGTGGCAAGTTCGGTCAGATAGAATGCATAAGGCTTTCCGGCAAGTTTGCGGATTTGATCCAGCGGCGCTTGGAGGCCCGCAAGAAAAGGATACTGCCCGGACTGCGCCGCCAAACCCTCCAGATCCTTGACCAGATCGGCAAAGGCTTCGGCGGTCTCCTTGCCCAGCTCCTTGGCTTCCCGGCCCTTGGGCGGCGCATCGAAGAAATCCTCGAAAAAGGTTTTCAGGCGCCGGAGCTGGGAGGCGGTGAAATCGACCATGGGGTCCAACACCACGTTGCCGTGACCGTGGGTGTTGCGCATGGCCTTTTCCAGATCGGCGCCTTCCAGGATATCGCCGTTGGCCCGCACCTCGATCTTGCCGCGGCCGCAAAGCTTGGCCAGGATGCACATGATGGCCCACAGGTCCCAGCCATAGGGTTTGCGCTCGAAGCGTTCCACCAGACTTTTGAGGGTGGTGCGCACACCGCCGCGGCGGTTGCTCTGGACAAAGGCCATCATCTCCTGTTCGGCCTCGCTGAGGTTGACCGTATCGGTGGCAAAGAGGCTATCCTGCTTCTGGTCCAAACACTTGCCGATATCGTTTTCCGTGTATGTGATGCCTGGCAGCATGCGAAGGTTGGGATAGACCTTCAAGATTAGGGCGTTAAACCCCTGCACGATGCGAAGCTGGGGGTCCTTGGCCCCGATTTCCAGCGCATCTCCGGAAACATAGAGGGTCGCCTTGCCAAGGAGTTCATGAACCCGTTTCTGGATCTCGACCAGCCGTTCGCGGTTCTGAAAACTTTTCTCGGTCAGAATCCTTTTGATCGTCTCCTGCTGGGTGATGGAAATGTTCTGGCGCACGTATTTTTCGGTTTTTCGGTACATCAGCAGGTCTTGCATCAGGCGTTCATCCTGCGGCAGGATCACTAACAGTTCATCCCGCCCCCAGGACTGCATACGCAAAATCTCTTCCCGCCCTGCGTTTTCGTTGAACGGGCTGATCACATGGATGGCCAGCTCGTATTCCCGGCCCAAGAGCCGGTCGTCCAGCTTTCGGGAAAAGGAGAAGTCCCGCCCGCTTTCCTCGTGGCGGATCTTGCGGTTGCGTAAGGTCTGATCGAAGATGCTCTTGGACAAATCTTCGGCAATATCCGCGTTTTCCACCTCGGTGTGCTTGATCTCCTTTTCGACATCCTTTTCATCATCGGTGAGAAACTCGTAGAGGTTGCCGTTGCGCTGGATGTAAGTTTGCTGTTCGAGCAGGTTGAGGGCTTCCTGGACTTTGGCGCTGAAAGCCGGCAAATCCTGGTCGAACCGGTCCAGCATCAGCACGCCGATGTTGCGCACCGTGGCCTTGAATTCCTTGACATACTTGACCAGGAAAAGGGCCTTTAACACCTGGACGGCAAAAGGGTTGCCCAAGTGCTCCTCGGCCACCAGGATAGATCTTTGGATATTTCCCTTCAGGGCCGCCCGGATGCCTTCGAACATCATATCGAAGGTGGCCAGCCGGCCCGTCTCCTGGTTGGCCACCTGGATGACCACCTGCTGAAAAACCCCGAGCATGGAACGCTCGCCCACCGAGCTGTGCCGGCCCTCGAAGGCGTTGTGTAATGAAAGATCCTGAATCGCCGCCTGGAAAAGCGGAAACTGGTAGGGGATGAAGGGATAGGCGTCGATAAAATGTTCCTGGTCCCGAAAATTCTTGTAGGTCTTGGTGCCTTCGCTGAAATCGAACAGGGTTTTGAAGCTGTTCGCCTGAACCTCGTAAACGCCTTGCAGGTAGGTCTTGCCGGCGTCGTTTTTGGCCAGCAGCCGTTTCTGGATCACCTCGGCCACGTTGGCGCTGGTCAGTTTCATGCGGTTGGCAAACCGATCCTGAATCTTGGAGAAATCCTCCCCATCCTGCATGTCCAGTTCGCCGATGACCGTATCCATCTCCTCCTGGGCCGTCACCGCGATCCAGGCCCGCCCGTGGCACTTGGTGGCCAGGCTCTCGGCGATGGTCTGCAAATTGGTCATGAGCTTGGTGTTGCCGGCGATGTACTGGCCCACCTCATCGACAAAAAAATTCAGCCGGAACCCGCTGGGCTGACTTTCGATGAAGGCCTGCACCTGGTTGGCGAAATCCTCGATGGAGAGCTTGTAGTCCTTGCGGTACTTGTCCAGGATGCCCAGGGTCGCCTCGGCGGGCTGGCCGGAAACACGTGCGTAGGCGGCGGCGATATTCTGCCCTTCCAACAGTACCTGCTCCCTGCCGAACTCCCAATCCTGGCCGGCGATTTCCAGGTAGGCAGCCTTGAAATCCGCGTATTGCCCCCGGCTGTCCAGATCCCGCTCGAACTGGGCGATGTAGCCCTGCTTACCGTAGTATCCGCACATCTCGTCGAAGACTTTGACGAAAACACCCAAGAGGGCGTCGATCTGGACTTTACTGATCACATCGGCTTTCTGATCGATGTTGAACAGAATGCTCTTGGAAGAAATGGTGACCGCCTTCTGCAAACCGGCGCGCAAAATGGCGTTGTCCTTGCATTTGGGCAAAAACAGATCCAGCGCGCGGGCACCGTCAATTTCCCGGTTTTCCAGGATCAAGGACAGGATTTTGAGCAGGTGCGACTTTCCCGAGCCGAAAAAGCCCGAAATCCATACCCCGTTGGCGCCCTCGTAATTGTGATAGGCATCCAGAAAGTTCTCCAGATGCCGGGCCACCTCATCGGTCAGGACGTATTCCTCGATCTCCAGCTTGAGGCGCGCCTCGTCATCGGCCTTGATGACCCCTTCGATGTGACGATCCACCGGCTTTTCGAAAAAATCTCGCAGTGACATGGGGCAATCCTCGAATCAGGTTTCGCAATGATAGATGTTGAAGGCCCGATAGTATTTATCGTCGTGGAGCCGCCCGAACAGATCCAGCGAAGCCCCCTTTTCCAGCGACTGGGTATAGACCCCGGGGAAAAACATCACCGTGGGCTGAGCGGCGGCGGTGACCTGGAGATTGTTTAAAACGCGGTGGGACCGGATATAGGGAAACACCTGCCCCACGCCGGTTAAGAACATGACATCGAAGACGGCGGCCTGCATCCTCTCGCCAATCGCCGGCACCAGATGACTCTGGGGATCCAGCACTCCTTGAAGGGTATCGCGAAACTCTTCCTTGCCGCTGGACGCCTCGACGGCAAGCAACCGTTCAAAGATGCCCCGCTGCTTCAAAAGATCAATCACCAGATCATAGAGGTTGATGGCCAGGACCCGCACCCCGGATTTCTCGACGGTGTTGACCAACTGTTTTTGCATGCGGGTCATTTCAACTGCTTCTTCCGGCGGATAGGGGCAGATATAAAAAGGCACCTCGTTGCCGATGCCCTGCATTTTGAGGAAGCGTTCACTAGTGATGATCCGGCACAGATGCTCGAAGCGCTCCTGCATGGGTGCCGTTTCCAAGCCGATGGATGCAGTGCTCACGGCGATCTCCTCCCTGTTTCGGCCGGGAATATCGAAAGGCTCAACATCGGATCGTCCATGACGCTCTTTTCGACCACGGGGCTCAAGAGGACCGGGTGGATCCGGTTGTGCCGGGATAATAGTTCGGCCTCGCGCAGCATCCTGAAAACGATCTGGCGCAGCTTGCCGCGAGTCGAGGGCCGGATGTTCACCAACTCCTCGTGCCACTCGGCCTTTTGGTTAAAAAAGATATCGTAGTCGGCATAAACCAGCTCAGGGTCCAGGGTGAGAAACTTTTCGTGGATCACTTCCACGGCAAAATCGTGGATGAACCGGTAGCGCTTGCAAATCGCGGCCCACAGAACATGGGCCTGGTCTTTGGCCGACCCTCCGGCCAAAATCGCCAACTGGTCGGCGCTAAGCGGCTTGAGCCGGGCGACGACTTCGCGGCAGATGCGGTGGGCGGTGTTCTGGGTCCGGGCCTGAAGGAGATTGCCTTTAAGAACCTTGGCACGGGCTGCCTGCCAGTCGCCGAGCGTCGAATAAAGCTCAGCAAAGAGCACGGACGGCTGCTGAAGCAAGGCGCCGGCGGTAAAGGACATATTGTAACCTACTGTTTTTTTATGCATTATAATTGATCAAGATCGTTTGACTCGACATGCGGATCTTCAGGCTTTCCCGGGTATGATACCTCCCCCACTGACATACCCCGTCAAAAAAACAAAGCCCGCACTGCGAAAGGAAAAACTCTTTCGCCTGGCGGGCTCCTCACGATCCGGCTGTCTGCCGGTTTTCGGTCACAACGCCCCTCTCTTGCGGTTTCGGGGTTAACGGCTTTGGTAATTTACTGAAGCCTCCTTCAGATTGCAAGCCTTATCAGCCGTAACTATTCTCAGACACCAATGATTACCATTTATGTGCGGCTCATTCTCTCCCTGGTTTCACACAACTTAGCTGCGGCGACAGTCATCTGGCAAATAGGAAACGGGGGTTTCAGCTTGCAAGCCCCCATGGGGCTCGCTTCGGAGCGGTAGGCCATCAAGATTACCAGCGCCACCGGGGCAGGCGCTGCTTGTCCTGAAATGACGGAAAAAAGTAAGGAAAAAACTGAAAAGCCCTGCAACCTATTAAGATTGCAGGGCTTTTTTGCAAATGGTGGCGATGCAGGGAATTGAACCCCGGACACTGCGGATATGAGCCGCATGCTCTGACCAACTGAGCTACATCGCCACGGCAGGCGGGCACGGTGGCCGCCGAGTAAAAAGGGGCTTTTAGCAAGCCGCCGGGTTCAAGTCAAGAGGAAAACCCTCGCTCCAACCGAAAGCCCCATCAACGCGAAGAGGACGCCACCTCGATGGTAAACTCCTCCAAATCCGAAGGCAGGTTGGAAAACACCACCATGAACGGCACCAGTCCTCCGGGAAGCACCCGGGATTTCGATTTATCGGCCTCGGCGACCCGGTCAAGGCGTTGCTGGATTTCTGCGATCCCCAGCAGATTCAAATCGAGGTCGGTCAACATGTTGCCGGCGAAGACGGTGTCGCTGGCCACCAGCTTTTTCCCCGTGGCCAACAGGCTTCCCTTGATCTGGATCTGGGTGCGGGGATGATCGTAGTCGTTGCGGGCCTTGCCGGAAATCACGAACAACCGGCCGGCACTGGCGTTTTCCACGAAGCGGCTGTCGATGGAGAGGGTGCTGATCTTCAGGTTGCCCGCCTCGTCCGCCGGCTGCTGCTCCAGTAAACGGGTAAAAAAGGAAAGGTCCACCCCTTGCTGCCACGCCCAATACGCCCCGCCCCCAGCGAGCCCCAGAAGCACCAACAGCACCCAGAGCCAGGTGAAGCGTCGTTTCGGCGGGGGGGCGCCGGCCTCCCGACCCACGATGGCTTCGGGCTCCGCCGTCAGCGAGGTCTGTCCGTCGGCCGTGGTGGCGGTTCGGAGGGTATAGACATTTCCAAGCGCGGCGATTTCTTCGTCCGTGGCCGGTTCGCGGGGAATTCCGGTCTCTTCTCCATACAGATCCTCTTCGGCCTCGGAGGTGCTGGTACGCACCAGGTCGGCTGCAATCTGGGCCGTCTCCAGCCCTGAGGCATCAAGTTCCGCCTCATCGGGGTTTTCACCCGGTTCGCCTTCTTTCACCGAGGCCATCGTCTCTTCATCGTCCTGGAGGATCTTGTCGATGTCGCCCAAGTCGATATCCTGCGCCTCGAAAACTTCGGTCTCGACGATCGCGCCCTCGTTGTCCAGCGGTTCCAGATCGAATTCCAACTCATCGGGATCCTCCGCCGGCGCTTCCGACAAGACTTCCGTCTCCTCAAGCGCCAAGTCCAGGTCAAGATCCTCCAGCACGTCACCGTCCCGGGCCCCGGACGGCGCATCTTCGGTCAGCGCCTTTTCCGTCCCCTCGAAATCGAATTCCGTCGTTTCGGGAGCGGGGCTTTCCCAGGTTTCGTCCACCTCGGCATCGGTGACATCGACCCCTTCGTCGATATCATCGTCGGGCACGGTGATCGTCGGGGGGGGATAGGCGACGAACACGTGACCGCAGTTGGTGCAGCGGACACGCGATCCGGTCGGATCCAGCAGGGATTCATCGAGGTTGTAGCTGGCGTGGCAATTTTTACAGGTGATGATCATGGCGTACTCTCAGTGTTGAATTGCAGACGGTAAATGCCCGACAGTTGCCGATAGCACTCGTTGAAATCCAGACCGTAACCGACGAGGAAGGCATCGGGCGCTTCGTAGCAACGGTATGCCACCTCCACTTTTACCTGGCGCCGCGCCGGCTTGTCGAGCAGGGCGCAAATCTTGACACTGCGGGCGCCCAGGGAGCGGATATGCGCCACGAGAAACGCCAGTGTCTGGCCCGTATCCACGATGTCCTCGACAAGCAGCACATCCTTTCCACGCAGGTCCATGCCGATCTCCCGGGTCAGGCCGACGTGGCCGGAAGAGACGGTCTGGTCCCCGTAGCTGGAAGTCCCGACAAAATCGATGACCACGGGAATGGTGAGACGCCGCACCAGATCGGCCATGAAGATGAAGGCCCCTTTGAGCACGCCGATGACCACCAGTTGCCCGTCGGCGTAATCGCGGGAAATCCGTTGCGCCGTCTCGTCGATGAGTTTTTCAACCGCCTCTTGATCCAGGACAGGAAGGAGTTCAGGCATCCGTATCGCCCATTCGGGGTGAGGTGTTTCGGGTATCTAGCGGTGGTTCCAATGGATTCAACACCTACCCTCTGGCCGCACTGTTGTCAATCATTTTAGATTGTTACTACCCTCTGGAGACGGAACGCCACCCGGTGGGCACTGAAAAACCGGAAACAGCGCCGGCCCTGTTCCGTCGTTGCGGACCCGGTGAAAAAATTCGGCAAAGCCGCCGTCACCAGACCGACCCGGCCGGTGGTGATCGGCGGCGATGCCGGAACCGGCATTTTTTCACAAACCGCTGTCCTGCAACCCCGTGACCAACTGTCGCTGCGAATCGGTGAGTTTTTTGGGCATCTTCACATGGATGCGCACGTACAGGTCGCCCTGGCGGCCCCCCTTGAGGCTCGGCAGCCCTTTGCCCGCCAAGCGCATGCGGGTCTTGTGGTTGACCCCGGCGGGGACTTTCAGGCTGGCGGTGTTGCCGTCCAGCAGTGGCACGGTGACCGTGGTGCCCAGGAGCGCCTCGGTGAGCTTGATCTCCTTGGCCACGGTGAGATCGAGCCCGTCGACCTCGAAAACCGGATCCGGCAGCAGGTAGGGTTGAATGAACAGATCCCCCGGCAGGCCACCGTAGGGGCTCGCCTCCCCCTTGCCGGCCAGGCGCAGCTTCTGTCCCGGCACCAACCCCTTGGGAATCTTTACCTCGATGCGATCGACCTTTTGCCCCTGCTGGAAGGCCACGGTCTTGGTGGCGCCCTCGGCCACCTCCCGAAGGGTGAGGCCGAGTTCATAGACGAGGTCGGATCCCTTGGGCGCGGGCTGGCGCCGTTTCCTGCCGCCGAACGGCGAGCCGCCGAAACCCGAGGTGCCGGCACCGAAGGGCGAACCGCCGCCCCCGCCGAAGGAGAACCGCACGTTTCCGCTCTTGCCGCCGAAGCCGAACTCCCGGAGGATTTCGCTGAAATCAAACCCCTGGAAGATGTCTTCCTGGCTGAAGCGCTGCTGGAATCCGTTGGCGCCGTACTCGTCGTACTGTTTGCGTTTCTCCGCGTCGCTGAGCACGGCGTAGGCCTCGCTGACCTTCTTGAATCTTTCCTCGGCCGCCTTGTCCCCCTTGGCGTGATCCGGGTGGTACTTCATGGCCAGCTTGCGGTAGGCCTTCTTGATTTCCTCCGCCGTGGCGTCCTTTTTGACACCGAGTTCCTTGTAGTAATCCATCGTCGGCTTTCCACATCCATGGATAACGCCCGGCAGTGGGCACCGGGCGGTGGTAGAAATGTTAAAAAATTCTGTTAAATCGGATTGTTCACCTATACACTATAGATCTCAAGCGCCACAAGTCAATGCGGCTGGGCGGATCCATGGGCGGAAACGGCTCTCGGGTGTCCGTGGAGCCGGCACTAGACCGGGGCGCCGGCCGCTTTCCGGCGGCCTTTCAAAAGCACCATCAACACCGCGATGGCCGCCGGCGTCATCCCGTCGATGCGCGCCGCCTGTCCGAGGGAGGCGGGTCTCACCTCGGAGAGTTTTTCCTTGAGTTCGTTGGAAAGCCCCTGGGCGCCCTGGTAGTCGAAATCTTCCGGGATCATGATCTTCTCCAGGTGCTTGAAGCGCTCGATATCCGCCAGTTGACGCTGGATGTAGCCGGCGTACTTCACCTCGATTTCCACCTGGCGCGCCACCCGCGGCGCCGGTGGCGGATCGGCCGGGGCCAGGGTGGAAACGATGTCGTAGTCGAGCTCGGCACGGCGCAAAAGCTGCTCCAGCGGGGTTCCGCTGCGAATGGGGGCCGAGCCCCGCGTCGCCAGGTGAGCATTGACCGTCTCATGGGGACGGATCACCGTGGCCCGCACCCGGGACAGTTCTTCGGCGATCTCGGCCTGCCGCCGTGCCACCGCGTCCCGGGTCTCCTTGTCCACCAGTCCCAATTCCCAACCGATGGCCGCCAGACGCAGGTCGGCGTTGTCCTCCCGGAGCATCAGGCGATATTCGGCCCGGGAAGTGAAGATGCGGTACGGTTCGCGGGTGCCCCGGGTGACCAGGTCGTCCACCATCACGGCCATGTAGGCCTGGCTGCGGTCCAAAACGAACGGCGGACGGTTCTGGACGCGACAGGCGGCGTTGACCCCGGCCCAGAGCCCCTGGGCCGCCGCTTCCTCGTAGCCTGAGGTGCCGTTGATCTGCCCGGCCAGATACAGGCCGGCCACCCGCTTGGTCTCCAGGGTGGGACGCAGTTGCAGCGGATTGACGTAGTCGTACTCGATGGCGTAGGCCGGGCGCATCATTTCGGCCGCCTCCAGCCCTTCGACGCTGTGGACCACTTCCAACTGGATCTCCAGCGGCAGGCTGTTGCCCAACCCGCTGGCGTAAACCTCCTCGGTGTCCAGCCCTTCGGGCTCCAGGATCACTTGGTGGCGGTCCTTTTCGGGAAAATGAACGATCTTGTCCTCAAAGGAAGGGCAGTAGCGGGCCGAGACCCCGGTGATCCGCCCCCCGTAGAGGGCCGACAGGTGCAGGTGATCGCGCACGATGCGGTGGACCCGCTCGCTGGTGTGGCCGATGTAGCTGGAAAGCTGGGGCAGCGGCGACGGCGTGCCGGTAAAGGAAAAAGCCCGGGGCCGGGCATCACCGCCCTGGAGGTCGAAGCGTGAAAAATCGATGCTGGCGCGCTTGAGCCGCGGCGGGGTGCCGGTCTTCATGCGTCCCAGGGTGAAACCGAGGCCCTTGAGGTCCGCGGCCAGCCCGTCGGCGGCAAACTCCCCCGCCCGGCCGGCGTGGATGGCCTTGAAACCGATGTGCACCAGCCCGGCGAGGAACGTGCCGGTGGCCAGCACCACCGCCGGGGCGGCGTAGCCGTAGCCGGTGGCATCCTCCACCCCCGCCACCTGCCCGTTTTCCACCACCAGCCGCTCCACCATGGCCTGCTTGAGTTCCAGGTTCGGCTGGGATTCCACGATGCGCTTCATCGCCTGGTGGTAGAGCTGCTTGTCGTTCTGGGTGCGGGACCCCTGGACCGCCGGCCCCTTCTTGGTGTTGAGGGTCTTGTACTGGATCGCCGAACGGTCGGTGGCTTTGGCCATGGCGCCGCCCAGGGCGTCGATCTCCTTGACGAGATGCCCCTTGGCCATGCCGCCGATGGACGGACTGCACGGCATGGCGGCCAGCTTGTCCAGGTCGATGGCCAGCAGCAGCACCTGGCACCCCATGCGGGCGGCGGCCAGGGCCGCCTCGCAGCCGGCATGCCCGGCGCCCACCACAATGATGTCGAAACGGCGTGGATAAATGCTCATTGGCGAAACTCGGAACTTGAAATTGGAAACCTGAAATTGTGACTACGCCCAATTGCCTGGCACTGCTCCTGGAAATCTTCAGCTCTTCGACATGGACCCCGGGTCAAGGCCCGGGGTGACGGGCACTAAAGGAACCCGGATTCGTCCGGCCCCAGTCCGTCATTCCGCGCTTGACCATAGCCCGCCCCGATCCGCGGTCCGGCCCTTTTTTCGTCATTCCTGCGAAAGCAGGAATCCATGTTCATCGCAACGAGACGGCGGAAGCCCATCCGGAATTTTCCAAAGCCGCCGTCATTTGCCTGACCAAACCGGACACCACCGTTGCCGGCGGTAGTCCTAAACTTTGAACGCCGCGAAGCGGCCTTGAACGCGCCGCAGGCGCCTTGAACCTGGAACCTTGAACGCCGCGAAGCGGCCTTGAACGCGCCGCAGACGCCTTGAACCTTGAACTTTGAACGCCGCGCAGCGGCCTTGAACACGCCGCAGGCGCCTTGAACCTTGAAATTTGAACGCCGCGAAGCGGCCTTGGGCGCCTTGGACCTTGAACCCCGAACCTTCCTCTGATATCCGATTCCTCGAACCCGGGTCAAGCGAGGCGAAGTGAACGAAGAAAAACGCTACCATGATCTGAACCGTTTTCTGCGCCGGCATTTCGGATGCCGGATCCAGAAGATCACCGTGGATGCCGGCTTCACCTGCCCCAACCGCGACGGCACCCTGGGCCGCCAGGGCTGCATCTACTGCAATGCCCGAGGATCGGGAACCGGGGCCTTTGCCCGCGGCTTGTCCATCCGGGAGCAGGTCGAGGCGGGGAAGGCCGGCATGGCCAAGCGCTACAAGGCCAAGGGCTTTATCGCCTATTTCCAGGCCTTCACCAACACCTACGCCCCCATCGAGGTATTGCAAAAACGCTACGAAGAGGCGCTGGCGGTACCCGGTGTGGTGGGCCTGGCCATCGGCACCCGGCCCGACTGCGTCGACGGGGCCGTGCTGGATCTGCTGCAATCGTACACGAACAGGTACATGGTGTGGATCGAATACGGCCTCCAGTCGATCCACGATGCCACCCTCACCGCCATCCACCGCGGCCACGACTACGCCACCTTCCGCCGGGCCGTGGAGGCCACCCGGGGCCGCGGGATCCTCACCTGCGCCCACATCATTCTGGGACTTCCCGGCGAGACGGCCGGGCACATGCGCCAGACGGCCCGGGCCGTGGCGGCCCTGGGCCTGGACGGCATCAAGATCCACCTGCTCTACGTGGTGCGCGGCACCCGGCTGGCCCGTCTCCACCAGCAGGGTGAATACCGATGCCTGACCCAATCGGATTACGCGGACCGGGTCTGCGACGTTCTCGAACGCCTGCCGCCGCAAATGGTGATCCAGCGGCTCACCGGCGATCCCCACCCCGAGGAGTTGGTGGCACCGGATTGGGCATTGCGAAAGCGGGACACCCTGGCGCTGATCCACAGGCGACTGGAAGAACGGGAAACCTTTCAGGGGCGGTTGTACAACAGCGCGGCGGGGCCGGCCGAAAAAACTGAAGCGTAGGTTTCGGAATTGCCTGAAATTTCAATTTTCAGGTACTGTTGGGAAAGCCACATCATGGTCGGGGCTTTGCCTGTCATCCCGAGGCGCAACGCGACGAGGGATCTCCTGACATCCGACACCTCCAACATCGCGCCTTACCTATTCCACCGGCACGAAGCGCTTGGCCAGCGGCACGCGCCGGCCTTCCCCGAAGGCCTTGGCGGTAACCTTGATCCCCGGGGCCGCCTGCCTTCGCTTGTACTCGCTGCGGTCGATGCGGCGGATCACATCCTGGACCAGTTCCCGGTCGAAACCTTCGGCGGCCAGGTCCGCGGCGGATCGGGACCGCTCCACATAGCCTTCCAGGATCCGGTCGAGGAGGTCGTAGGGGGGCAGATCATCCTGGTCCGTCTGGTCCGGGGCCAGTTCGGCCGAAGGGACCTTGTCGATGATGCGCCGGGGGATGATTTCCCCGCGGCGGTTCAGGTGGCGGGAAATCTCGTAGACCAGGGTCTTGGGCACGTCGCTGATCGCCGCCAGGCCGCCGTTCATGTCGCCGTAAAGGGTGCAGTATCCCACCGCCAGCTCGCTCTTGTTGCCCGTGGAGAGCACCAGCGCCCCGTCCCGGTTGGAAATACCCATCAGCAGGGTGCCCCGGATGCGCGCCTGGATGTTCTGCTCGGTAATCCCCGGCCGGGCCGGGTCGAAATCCGGGCAGAGGGCGCGGGCGAAGGTGGCGAAGATCTCGTCGATGGCAATCACCTGGTAGCCGGTCCCGAGGTTGGCGGCCAGGCTCTGGGTATCGACGAAATTGTCCCTGGAGGTATAGCGCGACGGCATGAATACGGTGTGCACGTTGGCCGGCCCCAGGGCATCGGCGGCGATGCAGGCCACCAGGGCCGAGTCGATGCCGCCGGAAAGGCCGATGACCACCTTGGAAAACCCGCACTTGGTCACGTAGTCGCGGGTGCCGCAGACCAGCGCCTGGTAGACCGCCTCGGCCGTGGAAGCGCTTTGGGGGCGGATTTCGCCGGTCAAGCTATCGGTGTCGAACACCACCAGATCTTCGACAAACTCGTTCGCCCGGACCACCAGCCGTCCCTCACGGTCGAAGGCGCTGCTGCTCCCGTCGAAGACCAGACTGTCGTTACCGCCCACCTGGTTGGCAAAAATCACCGGTAGCCGGTACTTGCGCGCCGCCGCCGCCAGCATCCGCTCGCGGAAGGCGGGCTTGGCCAGATCGAAGGGAGAGGCGGCCACGTTGATCAGCAGGTCGGCCCCGGCGGCGCTCATGGCGGCCACCGGATCGCTGTGGTAGAGCGGCCGCTGAAAGATTTCCTTGTCGTTCCACACGTCCTCACAGATGGTCAGGGCCAGCCGAGAGCCCTTGAATTCCACCACCGACGTGTCCGTTCCCGGCTCGAAGTAGCGGCTTTCGTCAAAAACGTCGTAGGTGGGCAGCAGGCGCTTGCAGGCCCGGTGAAGGATGCGCCCGTTGTCGAAGAGGGCCGCGGCGTTGAACAGCGGTTTTCCCTCCGGTGCCGGATTGCGGTCCACGTAACCGCAGACGACCCCGATCCCCTGGATCCGCTTGACCAGGTGCGCCAAGGCCGCCAGGCCGGCCTGGACAAAGTCATCGTTTTCCAGAAGGTCCCGGGGCGGGTAACCCGACAGCACCAACTCGGAAAATACCACCAGGTCGCAGCCCCTGCCCCGGGCCTCCTCGGCCCGGTCAACGATCTTTGCCGCGTTGCCGGCAAAATCCCCCACCAACGGATTGATCTGTGCGATGCCGATTTTCATCCTGCCGTCCTTTCACCACCTTCTCGTTTTACCGCCTGCTCTACTATGGTGCCCGGCAGAGTGTCAACGCGCCGGACGCCGGATGTTCGGCGCCGTGTGAAAAAATCCGGGGTTCCGGTGGCAGCGGCGGTTGTGGCCGGCTTGGCCAGGCAGGGGACGGCGGCCTTGGAACTTTCGGGGTTACCTTCCGCCAATCGACATGGACCCCGGGTCTGAGGCCCGGGGTGACGGGCGGCTGAAACATACCGGACAGCGTTTGGCGCGATCCGAGGTCCGGTCTTATCCCGTCATTCCTGACTTGATCAGGAATCCATGTTTACCGGAACGCGAGGACTGAAGATTTCTGAAAACTTTTCAGCCAATTGGGCCTAGCCACAGACGAGCCCCCCGGCCACTCCCCCGGAAAAAGAACAGGTGAGGAGAACCGGTTGATTTTCCAGACCCTGAATCTCGTGTTATCGGTGTATAGGTGAAAGGAAAACAGCTCTGGAAACGAAAGGAACCCCCATCATGGCCCACCTGCCGCCGGTGGAAGGCGCCGCCGACGCGGACCTGTCCTTCAAGGTCTTTCATGAGCTGATGGCCCGCAAGGTGGCCGACATCCTCCTGGTCTCCTCCCCCTACGACGCGTTCATCATGGAGGAGGAAGGCCGCCTGGCCGAGCGCATCATCCTCGAATACCGCGGGCTGAACCTTTCCCGGCCGCCACGGCTCACCTGGGTGTCCACCGCCGGCGAGGCCCTCGATGCCCTGGCCGAAAAAAAATTCGACCTGGTCATCACCATGCCGCGGCTCAACGACATGGACGCCTATGCCCTGGGCCAGGCCGTCAAGGCCCGGCAACCGGACCTGCCGGTGTTCATGCTCACCCACAGCGCCGCCCAACTTGGCGACCGACCGGCAGCCATCGCCGGGTCGGGCATCGACCGCCACTTCGTGTGGCTGGGCAACTCGGATCTGCTCCTGGCCCTGGTGAAAAGCGTCGAGGACCGGTGGAACATCGGCTTCGACACCCGCCGGGCGCTGGTGCGGGTGATCCTGCTGGTGGAAGACTCGCCCCTCTACCTCTCCTCCCTGCTGCCGATGCTCTACAAGGAAATCGTCATGCAGACCCAGCGGGTGATGGATGAATCCTTCAACGACGAGCACCGCCTCTTCCGGATGCGGGCCCGGCCCAAGATCGTCACCGCCGGCACCTACGAAGATGCCGAGGCCCTCTGGCGGCGCTTTCGGCCCTACCTACTGTGCATCCTCTGCGATGTGCGCTTTCCCCGCCGGGGCAAACCGGATCCCCAGGCGGGCATCGACTTGCTGCGGCGGATCCACGCCGAGCAACCGGACCTGCCCCTGCTCAACTTCAGCAGCGAGGCCCGGCACCGGGATGCCGCCCAGGACCTCGGGGCGGTGTTCGTCAACAAGAGCTCACCGCATCTGCTGGGTGAAATACGGGATTTCTTCGTGCGCCGCTGCGGATTTGGCCCCTTCATCTTCCGCAACGCCGAAGGGGTGGAGATCGGGCGGGTGGAGAATCTGCGGCAGATGGAACGGTTGCTCCCCACCATCCCCGATGAAATCGTCCGGGCCCACGCGCTGCGCAACGATTTTTCCAGTTGGCTCATGGCCCGCAGCGAGATCCACCTCGCCGATCGTCTCAAGCCGGTGCTGGTGGAAGATTTTGCCAGCATCGCCCAACTGAAGCAGTATCTGGTGGACTGCATCCGTCAGCGCCGCCGGGGACAACGGCGCGGGGTGATCAGCGAGCCGGGCCCGTCGGGCTACGACCCGGAGGCCGACCTGGTGAAGGTGGGCAGGGGCTCCCTGGGCGGCAAGGCCCGCGGTCTGGCGTTCATCTTTTCCCGGCTGCGACAATTCTTGCCGACGCTCCGGGAACGCTATCCCCAGATGACCGTCGGCGTGCCGCCCGCCCTGGTCATCGCCACCGACGGCTTCGATGCCTTCATGGCGGAAAACGATCTCGGGGACGTGGTGGCCGGCCGGTTGACCGATGACCGGATCGCAGCCCGTTGCGACACGGCCAGGCTCCCCGGATGGATCGAGGAGGCGCTGTTGGCATACGTCGGCCAGGTCCACGGACCGGTGGCCGTGCGCTCGTCGAGCCTGCTGGAGGACGCCCGCTTCCAGCCCTACGCCGGCATCTACCGCACTTTCATGCTGCCCAACGCCGATCCCGACGCCGACCGGCGCCAGCGACGTCTGGCACGAGCGGTGCGCCAGGTCTACGCCTCGACCTTCATGAGCATCCCGCGATCCTACGCCCGGGGCACCATGCACCGCATCGAGGACGAAAAAATGGCCGTGATTCTCCAGCCCCTGGTGGGCCGGCGTCACGGTGATGTCTTCTATCCGGCCCTGGCCGGGGTGGCCCGGTCCCTGAACTACTACCCGGTGGGGCCCATGACGGCCGAAGCGGGCATCGCCGCCATTGCCCTGGGACTGGGAAAGACCGTGGTGGAAGGCGGCAAGGCGGTGCGCTTCGCCCCTCCCCACCCGCGTCACCTGCCCCAGTTTTCCACCGTGGACGAGGTGCTGCGCCACGGTCAACGGGAGTTTTTCGCCCTTCGCATGGACGTCTGTCCCGAAGGGGAGTTCAGCGACGAGACAACCCTCGTGCGCCTGGCGGTGGCGGCGGCCACCGACCACCCGCCGGTGGCCTACCTGTCGAGCTGCTACCTGCCGGCCGACCACCGCATCCGCGACACCTGGCCCTGTCCGGATGGTTATCCCGTGATCACCTTCTCCCGGATCCTCAAGTACGGCGCCTTTCCCCTGCCGGCCCTCATCGGCGATATCCTCGAAATCGGCCACCGGGGCATGGGTGGGCCGGTGGAAATCGAATTCGCCGTCAACCTGCCGACCCCGGATCATCCCAAGGCCGAATTCTGGCTGCTGCAGATCCGTCCCATGGGGGCCGCCGACCCGTTGCGCCAGGAGGTGTCCATCAGCGCCGAGGATCTGGCAAGCGCCTTTTGCCGCTCGGACCAGGCCCTGGGAAACGGCGTGCTGCAACAGATCCGCGACATCGTCTGCGTGCGCCGGGACACCTTCGATCCGGCCCGCACGGTGGACATCGCCGCCGAGGTGGGCCGGATCAACCGCCAACTGGCCGCCGAGCACCGTCCCTACCTGCTTATTGGCCCCGGTCGCTGGGGCACGGCGGACCGGTGGCTGGGGATCCCGGTGGACTGGCGCCAGATTTCCGGGGTGGCCGCCATCGTGGAAACCAGCCTCGAAAGCTTGAAAGCGGATCCGTCCCAGGGGTCGCACTTCTTTCACAACATCACGTCCCTGGGCATCGGTTACGTCACCGTGGCCGACGACCGGGGGTTCATCGACTGGCAGTGGCTGGAGCGACTGCCCGTTTTCACCCAAACCCCCTTCCTGCGCCACCTGAGACTGGAGCGGCCCCTGACGATCAAGATCGACGGGAAAACCTCCCGGGCGGTGATGCTGGCGGGTTGAAGGAACCGTCGGCCCCGTCCCGCCGGTTGGCCCGATGCGTCACGTCAAGGCCTGAAAATTCGGGCTCAGCCGTGGTCACAGGTCAAAAACGCCCTGATTTCCGGCAGCAGCGCCCCGATGTCCGCCGGCGCGATCCATCGGATGGCCCGGTTGGCCCGAAACCAGGTGAGCTGGCGTTTGGCGAAGCGACGCGTGTCGCGCTGGAGGGTCTCCAGGGCTTGGGCCCGGTCGATGCGACCCGCGATGAGAGCCGTCATGTGCCGGTAGCCCAGCGACTGCATCGGCTTGAGGTCCTCGCCGTAGCCGCGGGCCAGCAGCCCCCGCACCTCTTCCTCCAACCCCTGGGCCACCATGGCCTCCACCCGACGGTCGATGCGGCCGTAGAGGGCCTCCCGCGGCAGCGCCAGACCAATTATAAATGCGTTGAAAGGCGCATCGCCGAAACGATGATGCCGGTGATGGTCGCTGAGGGGCTCACCGGTGGCCTCGAAAACCTCCAGGGCGCGCAGAATCCGCACGGCGTCGTTGGGGTGGACCCGAGCCGCGGTGGGGGGATCGACCCCTGCCAGCCGGGCGTGCAACGCCGCCGCCCCCGCTTCTTGAAGGTCGTGCCGCAGCCGTTGGCGAACCGCGGGATCCGAGGCGGCCCGTCGTGCCAGTCCCCCCATCAGGGCCTTGATGTACAAACCGGTGCCGCCCGCCACGATGGGCACCTTGCCCCGGTGGGCAATGTCCGCCACCGCCGCCCGGCCCAATCGCGCGAAGGCGGCGGCATCAAAGGGCTCATCCGGGTCCACGACATCGATGAGGTGGTGGCGCACCCGGGCCTGTTCGGCCGCCGTGGGCTTGGCCGCCCCGATGTCCATGAACCGGTAGACCTGCACCGAATCGGCGTTGACAATCTCTCCATTTACCTGCTGGGCCACTTCGATGGCCGCGCTGGTCTTGCCGCTGGCGGTGGGCCCGCAAATCACGATGAGGCGTATCTGTTCGACCACGATCTCTCCGTCCCGCAATTCGGTGGATCCCCTCGGCGGTTTCACCGCTGAAGACCTGAAACCCCATTATCCTAACCGCTTTCCGGCCACGGTGACAAGGGCCTCCCCGTTCAGTTCGGGTATTTTATAACCTACTGATTTTTTGATGTTTTAATATCATTAAAACCCAGAATCGCGCCCCGAACGCGACATGATTTTCGAAACGCTGAATTTCATTGACAAGTTTTTCATCAACCGTTAGGTAGATCTTTCACTCTCGCGTCCCCGGCCTTCAGCCGGGCGGCTGGTTTCCAATCATACTGCCATGCGCATTTCATCGCTAAGGAGTGTTCCCATGTCCAAGGACGTCATCGGTTCGGTTCTCGTCGTCGGCGGCGGCATCGCCGGGATGCAGTCGGCCCTGGATCTTGCCAACTCGGGCTACTACGTCTACCTGCTCGACAAGTCGAGCAGCATCGGCGGGGTCATGGCGCAGTTGGATAAGACCTTCCCCACCAACGACTGCGCGATGTGAATTATCTCCCCTGTACTGGTCGAGGTCGGCCGGCATAACAATATCGAACTGCTCACCTGTTCCGAAATCCAATCCATCGAAGGCGAAGCGGGCCATTTCAAGGTCCAGATCCACAAGCAGCCCCGATTCATCGATCCGGCCAAATGCACCGGTTGCGGGGACTGTGCCGAAGTCTGCCCCATTCGGCGGCCCAGCGAGTACGATGTGGGCCTGGTGGAACGCAAGGCCACCCACCGTCGCTACGCCCAGGCCATCCCGGGTGCCTTCGCCATCACCAAGCGGGGAACGGCCCCCTGCCGGGCCACCTGCCCGGCCCACGTCAGCGTTCAAGGCTTCATCGCCCTGACCAACGACGGGCGCTATCGCGAAGCCCTGGAACTCTTCAAGCAGGATCACCCCTTCCCCGGCGTCTGCGGACGGGTCTGCACCCATCCGTGCGAAAGCGCCTGTACCCGCAATGCGGTGGATTCCCCCCTGGGGATCATGTACATCCACCGCTTCCTGGCCGACACGGACCGCGCCAGCGGCAAACCGTACGTCCCGGCCAAGAAAGCCCAGCGCCAGGAGAAAGTCGCCATCGTCGGCGCCGGCCCAGCCGGTCTGACCTGCGCCTACTTTTTGGCCATCGAGGGTTACCAGGTCACGGTGTTCGAGAAACTGCCGGTCCTCGGCGGCATGCTCACCGTGGGCATTCCCTCCTACCGCCTGCCCCGGGATGTCATCGAGGCCGAAATCCAGGTCATCAAGGATCTTGGGGTCGAATTCAAGACCGGCGTGGAGATCGGCAAGGATTTCACCGTCGGCCAGTTGCGTGAGCAGGGCTACAAGGCCTTCTTCATCGGCATCGGCGCCCAGGAGTGCAAGCGTTTGGGCATCGAGGGAGAAGACTACAAGGGCGTCTATCCCGGCGTGGAGTTCCTGCGCGAAATCAACCTGGGCAACCGGATTCACCTCGGCGACCGGGTGGCGGTGGTGGGCGGCGGCAACGTGGCCATGGACTGCGTCCGTTCGGCCCTGCGCACCGGCTCCAAGAAGCCGTTCATCATCTACCGCCGCGCCGTGGAACAGATGCCGGCCAACGCGGAAGAGATCGAGGAGTGCCGCGAAGAGGGCATCGAGCTGATGACCCTCACCAACCCGATTCGGGTCATCGCCGAAAACGGACGGGTCCGCGCCATCGAATGCATCCGGATGGAGTTGGGGCCCCCGGACCAGAGCGGCCGCCAGCGGCCGGTGCCCATCAAGGGCTCCGAGTTCCAGATCGAAGTGGATGCGGTGATCCCGGCCATCGGCCAGGAGACCGATTGGGCCTGCCTCACCGACGAGTGCGCCTGCACCCTGAACGACTGGGGCACGATGCGCGTGGACAAGGTCACCCTGCAGACCAGCGATCCGGACATCTTCGCCGGCGGTGATGCCGTCACCGGACCGGCCACGGTGGTGGAAGCCATCGGCGCCGGCAAGGAAGCGGCCGTTTCCATCGACCGCTTCATCCGGGGCGAGGAGCTGGCGGGCGACCGCAAGACGGACTGGCGCCCGGTGGAGGATGTCCCCACCGAGGGGTTGCCCCACCTCGCCCGCCATCCCATGCCCATGGTGTCCCCGGAGACCCGCAAGGCCAACTTCAACGAGGTCCAGCAGGGCTACGACGAGGAGACGGCCCGGGCCGAGGCGCACCGATGCCTGGAATGCGGGGTCTGCTGCGAGTGCTACCAGTGCGTGACGGCCTGCAAGGCCGGCGCCGTCACCCTGGAAACCCACGGCCAAAAGCCAGAGACCCTCACCCTGGAAACCGGCGCCGTGATCCTGGCGCCCGGCTTCGAGCCCTTCGATCCGTCCAAATTCGACAGTTACGCCTACGCCAAGCTCCCCAACGTGATCACCTCCATGGAGATGGAGCGCATCCTGTCGGCCTCCGGCCCCACCGGCGGCCACCTGGTGCGCCTGGGCGACCACAAGGAGCCCAAGAAGATCGCCTGGTTCCAGTGCGTCGGGTCCCGGGATCTGAACCGCTGCGACAACAGCTTCTGCTCTTCGGTGTGCTGCATGTACGCCGTGAAGGAGGCCGTCATCGCCAAGGAGCATGCCGGCGACGACCTGGACTGCGCCATCTTCTTCATGGACATGCGCACCCACGGCAAGGATTTCGAACGTTTCTACAACAAGGCCAAGGACCAAGGGGTGCGCTTCATCCGCAGTCGGGTGCACACCATCGACAAGGTCGGCGACACCGGCGACCTGGCGGTGCGCTACGTCACCGAGTCCGGAGAGCTGAAAACCGAGACCTTCGACATGATCGTGCTCTCCGTCGGGCTCCAGACGCCGGCGGAAACCGTGGAGCTGGCCAAGCGCCTCGACATCCAGCTCACCCCGGGCCACTTCGCCAAGAGCACGCCCTTCGCCCCCGTGGCCACCAGCCGGCCGGGAATCTTCGTCTGCGGCGCCTTCCAGGGACCGCGGGACATCCCCCAATCGGTGGTGGACGCCAGCGCGGCGGCGGCCGCGGCCGGCGAAATCCTCGCCGAGGCCCGGGACACGTTGACGGTGATTCCCGAAAAGGTGCCCGAAGTCAACGTGCTCAACGAGCGGCCCCGCATCGGCGTTTTCGTGTGCAACTGCGGCATCAACATCTCCGGCACGGTGGATGTGCCGTCGGTTCGTGACTACGCCGCCACCCTCCCCTATGTGGAGTATGCCGCCGACAACCTCTACACCTGTTCCCAGGATACCCAGGACCGCATGGCCGAGGTCATCAAGGAAAAGGGGCTCAACCGGGTGGTGGTGGCGGCCTGCACCCCCAAGACCCACGAGGCCCTGTTCCAGGAGACCCTCATGGCGGCGGGGTTGAACAAGTACCTGTTCGAGATGTGCAACATCCGCAACCAGGATTCCTGGGTCCACAAGCACAACCCGGATCTGGCCACCGAAAAGGCCAAGGATCTGGTGCGCATGGCCGTGGCCAAGGTCGGCCTGATGCAACCGCTCCAGGAGGCCCAGCTCGACGTCAACCAGACGGCCCTGGTGATCGGCGGCGGCATCGCCGGCATGGCGGCGGCCCAGACCTTGGGGGCCCAGGGCTACACCACCCATGTGGTGGAACGCGAAGCCCTGCTCGGCGGCCAGGCCCGCCACCTCTTCCAGACCCCGGACGGCGTCCCTGTCGCCCAGCGGCTCGACCAACTGGTGAGTGACGTGAGCGCGGATCCCCATATCCAGATGCACCTCAACAGCGAGATCACCGCCGTGGAAGGGTTCGTGGGCAACTTCAAGACCACGGTGAAAAACGGCGACCAGGAGCAGGTGATCGAACACGGGGTGGCCATCATCGCCACCGGGGCCAAGCCCCTGGTGCCCACCGAGTACAGCTACGGCCAGGATCCCCGGATCGTCACCAGCCTGGAACTGGACGCCAAGCTCAAGGCGGATGACCCGGCCATCAAGGAACTGGAGGCGGCGGTGTTCATCCAGTGCGTCGGCAGCCGGGAGCCGGAGCGCCCCTACTGCAGCCGGGTCTGCTGCACCCATTCCATCGACAGCGCCTTGGCCATCAAGGCCCGCAACCCCGAGGCCAACGTCTACATCCTGTACCGCGACATCCGCACCTACGGCGAACGGGAATACCTCTACAAGGAAGCCCGGGAAAAAGGCGTCATCTTCATCCGCTACAGCCTGGAGGCCAAACCGCAAGTGGCCATCGAAAACGGTCGGCTCCTCGTGCGCCTCACCGACCCGATTCTCGGTCGGCCGGTGGAGATCGACACCGACCTGATCTCCCTGGCCACGGCGATTCTGCCGCCGGACAACAACGTCCTGGCGCAGTTGTTCAAACTGTCCCTCAACGACGACGGCTTCTTCGTGGAAAAACACGCCAAGCTGGGCCCCTGCGACTTTGCCACCGACGGGGTGTTTCTCTGCGGCATGGCCCATTATCCCAAGCCCATCGACGAGGCCGTCACCCAGGGCAAAGCGGCCGCCAGTCGGGCCGTCACTCTCCTGGCGCGGCAGCACATCAGCACCATCGGCCAGGTGGCGGAGGTCAACCCGGCCCTGTGCAGCATGTGCGGGGTGTGCGTATCCATCTGTCCCTATTCGGCCCCTTCGTTCCGGGCGCCAACCGAGCGCTTCTGGCCGGGTCGGGCCGAGATCAACCCGGTGCTCTGCAAAGGCTGCGGGTTGTGCGTGGCATCGTGCCGCAGTGGCGCGATCCATCTCAAGGGCTTCGACAACGATCAGATCTTCGCTCAGCTCTTCGCTCTCAACGAAGCGAGCTGAGCACCGGGTTCATAACGGCAACTTCAAGGAGATTTCGAGATGGCTCAGTGGGAACCGAAAATCGTCGCATTTCTCTGCAACTGGTGCAGCTACGCCGCCGCCGATCTCGCCGGCGTCAGCCGGATGGAATACCCGCCCAACGTCCGGGTCATCCGGATCCCCTGCACCGGGCGCATGAGCCCCAAGTTTGTGCTGGCGGCCCTGCGGGAAGGGGCCGACGGCGTTTGGGTCTCGGGGTGACATCCCGGAGAATGCCATTACCTGGAAGGTAATTACTACGCTCGTCGCAAGTTCGCCCTCCTGCAAAGCCTGCTGGAGCACATGGGTGTTGAACCGGGTCGCGTCCATTTTTCCTGGATCTCCTCGGCCGAATCGACCAAGTTCGTCGATGTCGTCAAGAAGGTGACCGAGGCTGTCCGGGCCGTCGGCCCCAACGAGAAATACGTGAAAAAAGAGCTGAAGGTGGCCTGACATGCAAGCTTACACCGAAAAGATGCGCGAGATTGCCAGGCGCCTGCTCAAGGAATGCCGGGTCGAGACGGTGATCGGTTTTCGCAAGGGCTCGATGCCCATGATGAACGAGCCCTGCCTCGTCAAGAGCATCGACGACGTCGATCAACTCGTCTGGGACGGCAACTGTGGCATCAACCTGGCCAACTATCTGACCAACCGCACCGACAAGATTGCCGTGTTCGCCAAGGGGTGCGACAGCCGCAACATCGTCACCCACATCATCGAAAACAAGATCAAACGCGAGCAACTGGTCATCATCGGCGTTCCCTGCAAGGGAATGATCGACAAGCGGCGCATCCGGTCCATGGCCCCCGGGGAAATCACCGAAGTGGTGGAAGACGGGGAAAATGTCCGGGTACGTGGTGCGGATTTCGAAAAATCCTTCCCCCGCAAGGACATGCTCCAGTCCAACTGCGCCGTGTGCATCCACCGCAACCCGGTGATCTACGACGAGCTGGTGGCCGATCTGGTCCCCGAGCAGCAGAACGTGGACCGCTACGAGGACGTGCGGGCCATCGAGGCCATGAGCCCCGATGAGCGGTGGCAATTTTTTGAAGACCTGCTGGCGCCCTGCATTCGCTGTTACGCCTGCCGTAACGCCTGTCCGCTGTGCTACTGCCCCACCTGCTTCGTGGACGAAAGCGCGCCCCAGTGGGTCGGCAAGAGCCAGAACCCGGTGGATGTGCGCACGTTTCACTTTTTGCGGGCCTATCACTGCGCCGGCCGCTGCACCGACTGCGGTTCCTGCGAACGGGCCTGCCCCATGGGCATCAACATGCGCATGTTTACCAAGAAGCTTGAAAAAGAAGCCTTGGATCAGTGGGGCTGGGAGGCGGGGCTGTCCCTGGATCAGCGACCGCCGCTGGACTGGTACCGGCCCGATGACCCGCAGGATTTTATCAAGTAATTCAATCAGGACAAGGGCGCAAAGACCATGACCTACATTCTTATCGACAAATCGCAGTGGGCCGGCGGGTTGGCGGCGGCCGAAAAGGCCTACCGGCTCTTCGGACCGGTACAGCAAGGCGCGATGAGCAACTTCGCGCCCCTGGCGCCGGGCCAAACGCCGGACCTCGACGGTCTCAACACCCGCATGTCGGCCCGGTCCGTCGTCTATCCCCAGAGTGAAATCCTCTTCGAATACTCCCTGGATCCCCAGGATCCGGAAGCCAACGTGCTCAGAGAAACACCGCCGCCGCCCAAGCCGGCCGCCGCGGTGGGCATCCGGCCCTGCGACGCCTACAGCTTTCTGCTGGTGCGGCGCAACTTCGACGCCCCGGATGTCAAGGATGTCTACTGGCTTCGCAACTACGAGGCCACCACCTTCATCGGACTGGCCTGTGATCAACCCGGCGGCACCTGCTTCTGTACCAGCGCCGGCTGCGGCCCTTACAGCGAACAGGGCCTGGACGTGCTCCTGAAAGACACCGGCGAGGCCTATCTGGCCAAGGTCATCACCGCCAAGGGGACTGCTTTCATGGCCGCCGCCGGTTGGTCCACCGACGCGCCGGCGGACAGCGAAGCCCAGTTTGACCGGGGCAAGGAAGCCGCCGAAGCCAAGATCGTCTCCACCGTTGAAACGGACCGGCTGGCTGAAATCCCCCAGATGGCGCTCTATGACGCCGACTTCTGGGACGAGATCGCCTTCTCGTGCATCAACTGCGGCACCTGCACTTACCTGTGCCCCACCTGCTGGTGTTTCGACATCCAGGACGAGGTCCACGGCAAGCACGGCATCCGCGAGCGCAACTGGGACAGCTGCATGTTTCCGCTCTTTACGCTCCACGGCTCCGGCCACAACCCCCGGGGGCAGAAGGTGCAGCGGGTGCGCCAGCGCTTCATGCACAAGCTCAAATACTACGTGGACAAGTACGGCAACGGTATCCAGTGCGTCGGTTGCGGCCGATGCATCCAGTACTGTCCCGTCAACATCGACATCCGCAAGGTGTGCCAACTGATGAACCGTTTCGGCCAAGACGCCTCTTGCAAGGTCGCTTGATAGAAGGGGGCCCCCGTGCAACCAAATCCGTATCTGCCCTACCCGGTCCGCATCGATGACATCATCGTTGAAACCGAGGACAAGAATCTGAAAACCTTCAAGTTCGCCTTCATCGATCCCGCCGACGAGGAGAAATTCGCCTATCACCCGGGGCAATTCGCCGAGCTGTCCATCGCCGGACGGGGCGAGATTCCCATCGGCATCGCCTCTTCGCCCACCGAGAAAGGGTTCGTGAAATTCACCGTCAACAAGGTTGGCTTGGTGAGCAGTGCCCTGCACAACATGAAGGTCGGCGATGTGATGGGGATCCGCGGCCCCCTGGGCAACTGGTATCCCTGGGAGCGGCTGGAGGGCAAGAACGTGGTGATCATCGGTGGCGGCTTCGCCTTCACTACCCTGCGGTCCTCCATCATTTACATGCTGGCCAACCGGGAGCGTTTCGGCGACATCCACGTGATCTACGGCGCCCGAACCCCCGGCATGCTGCTCTACCGTGATGAGTTGGCCGCCTGGGAGGCCCGGGACGACATCCACATGCACATCACCGTGGACGGCACCAACGATCCCAACTGGAAATACAACGTGGGTTTCGTACCCACCATCACCGATCAGAAGGCACCCGAGGCCGACGAGAACACCTACGCCATCGTCTGCGGTCCGCCCATCATGATCAAGTTCACCCAGCCGGTGCTCGACGCCCGCGGCTACGGTCATGACAACATCATCATGAGTCTGGAAAACCGCATGAAATGCGGTATCGGGATGTGCAGCCACTGCAATGTGGGACAATACTTCGTCTGCAAGGACGGACCGGTATTCACCTTGGCGCAGCTCAACGGCATGCCCAAGGAGTACTGATTGCGCCCTCGGTGATACCCGACGCCAAGCGGAGGTGGTCAAATTCATGTTGACTTCCACGGATATATCCGCTAAAAAACGCCCTTGATACCTAAACATCAAACGAAATCGGGAAGACTGGAACATCGGCCAGACGCTAGTTTTGTAAACAAACTCAATATTGAAGGAGGACGTTGTCATGCCGCAAGTGGAATTCGCCGGAAAGACTTTTACTGTCGATGAAGATGGTTTCATTGACGATTACGCCAACTGGTGCGAAGAGTGGGTTCAGTACGTCAAAAAGGAAGAAGGCATCGACGAATTGAACGATGAGCATCGCCTGGTGATCAAGACCCTGCGGGACTACTACGAGAAAAACGGCATCGCGCCCATGGTGCGTGTCCTCTCCAAGGTCACCGGTTTCAAGCTGAAGCACATCTACGAGCTGTTCCCCTCAGGACCGGGCAAGGGAGCCTGCAAGATGGCGGGATTGCCCAAGCCGACGGGTTGCGTCTGATCGAGACGGCGTTTATCGAGAGAAAATTGGCAAAAGGGCTCTGCAGCAATTGCAGGGCCTTTTTGCGTTCAGAGTTCCGAGCATGCCGACCATACGCCTAACCACTCGGAAAAAAGCGGAATTTATTGACATCACCGCCGATGTCCGCGATGCTTTGAAGCGACTGAAGGCCACCGAAGGCTTTTGCCTGCTCTTCGTCCCCCACACCACGGCGGCGGTGACCGTCAACGAGAGCGCCGATCGGGACGTGGCCGCCGATATCCTGACGGCCCTGGACCGACTGGTGCCATGGGAGGCCGGCTACCGCCACCGCGAAGGCAACGCCGCGGCCCACATCAAATCCACCCTGGTGGGTGCGTCCCAGTGGCTGGCGGTGGAAAGCGGTGAACCGGTCCTCGGCACCTGGCAGGGGATCTTTTTCTGCGAATTCGACGGCCCACGCCCGCGCAAGGTACAGGTCCGGTTTGTGGCCGCAGCGAGTGATTTGGTCATTGGTCAATAGCCGGTGGCCGGTACGAAACCAAGGAAACCATGGCTGACATCGACGACATCGATCGGACGCTGCTCAACCGCATTCAATCCGATTTTCCCCTGGTAGAGCGCCCTTTTGCCGCCATCGGCCAAGCGCTGGGAATCCCGGAAGCCGAGGTCATCACCCGGGTCCAACGGCTGAAGCACGAGGAGGTGATCCGGCGTATCGGCGGCAATTTCGTTCCGGACAAAGTGGGCTTCGTCTCCACCCTCTGTGCCGCCGAAGTGCCGGCAGACCGCATCGAAGACTTCGCCCGGGTGGTGAACCGCTACGGCGGGGTGACCCACAACTACCTCAGGGACCACCAGGTCAACGTCTGGTTTACCTTCATCGCCCCGTCCATGGACGAAATCGAAACCCACCTGGCCGCCATTCGGCGCGAAACCGGCGTGGCGGACATCCACAACCTGCCGGCCACCCAGGTCTTCAAGATTCGGGCGCAGTTCGACCTGGATCTTCTCGACAACTGACGCCTTCCTTCAACATCAGAGGTCTGCCGTCGCCATGCCCGCAAACGCCAGGTACAAGCATTCCCTTCTGCTGAAAGTGGCCGTGGTGGCCCAGGGAGCGCGCTGCCAGCAGGTGATGCACAGCCTCGAGCACTCGGCCTCCGAGGTCGTCCGTCTCCGGCTGACCCACCTGGTCACCACCGGTGAATCCCCCCGGTGCCGTGAAATGGCCGCCGAAAAAGGGATCGAGATCCTCACCTCCCCTTCCCTCCTCGCCGCGGATCGCAACTTGGACATGATCCTGGAGATGACCGGCGACCCCGAGGTGCTCACCGAACTGGCCCGCTGCAAACCGCCCGCCACCGCCTTGCTGGACCATCGGGCCGCCGAGCTGCTGCTGAGCCTGCTGCACTGGGACGGCGGCCAGCCCCATCAGCTCTCCGACATCGGTCTGGCCACCTCCTTTGCCTCGGCAATGCTGGAGGCCTCGCCGGACGCCGTGATGGTCATCGACCGCAACTATCGCATCATCCAGTGCAAGAACGTCGAGAAGATCACCATGGGCAAGGGAACCGCAAACATCGTGGGCCGTTACTGCTTCGAGGCGATTCACGGCGACACTCGCCCCTGCACCGACCCCGACCGCCCCTGCGCCCTGGCCGAGGCGGCCAAAACCGGCCGCCCGGCCCGGGCGGTGCACAACATCAAGATGCCCGACGGCACCACACGCATCTCCCAGGTCACCACCTATCCGCTGGTGAACCACTTCGGCGAGATCGTGCAGTTCGTCGACGTGGTGCGCGACATCACCCAGGATGTGAGCGCCCACGTGGAGGCCCGGGCCCGGGCCATCCGGGACGACTTGCAGCGTTTCATCCAGGAGGACCGCCTCGTCACCCTGGGCCGCCTGGTGGCTTCGGTTTGCCATGAAATCAACAATCCCATCTCCAGTATCGCCACCTTCAACAAGCTCATGTTGACCCACATCCGGGAAAACAGCCTACCTCCGGAGGGATTGGCCGCCTTCGAGCGCTATCTGGACCTGTCGGTGCGCGAGGCCCTGCGCTGCGGCAAGATCGTCAACAACCTGCTGACCTTCGCCCGACAAAAAGGCGTCGCGTCCAAACAATTCGACCTGGTGGAACTGGTCCAGACCATCCTGATGCTGCTGGGCCATGCCATGACCAAAACCGGAGTGACGGCCCGGCTGGACCTGCCGCCGGCGCCGTTTTCCATCTACGGCGACTACGCCCAGATCCAACAGTGCCTGATGAACCTGATCTCCAACGCCGTGGAGGCCATGCCGGAGGGCGGTACCCTCACCATCGGCGCCCACCGCCAACCATCTTCCGGCGAGGTATGGATCGAGGTGGCCGACACGGGCACGGGCATCGCCGAGCATCATCTGCAACGCATCTTCGAACCCTTCTTTTCCACCAAAACCGACGGCAAGGGAGTGGGCCTGGGGCTGTCGATGGTCTACGGCATCGTGCGCGAGCACGGCGGCAACGTTTCGGTCCACAGCGCGGTGGGCCGCGGGACCACCTTTCGCGTCATCCTGCCGGGGGCACCGGCAAGCACCGCTTCCACCAAAGGAGACCCACAATGACGCCATCCGGTCTGGCCACCCTGGTGGTCGACGACGAAGAAGCCATCCGCGAATCCTTGGCCGCCTGGCTGACCAAGGACGGGTATCGGGTCGAAACGGCCGATTCGGGTGAATCGGCCCTTGAAATCATCGCCGACCGCCTCTTCGACGTCTACCTGGTGGACATCAAGATGCCGGGCATGGACGGCATCGAGCTGCTGTCACACGTCAAGGCCCGTCAGCCGGAGGCCCTGACCATCGTCATCACGGCCCACGGATCGGTGGAAACGGCCGTGGAAGCCATGAAGCGCGGGGCCAACGACTACATCTGCAAGCCCTTCGATCCGGAGGAATTGTCGTTGATCATGGAGCGCCTGGCCGCCACCAAGGCCCTGAGGGATGAAAACGTCTCCCTGCGCGAACAGTTGATGGAGCGCCACGATGCCGGTCTGGACGGCATCGTGGCCCAGTCGGAGGCGATGCAGGCCGTGTTCGCCACCATGGAGGAGGTGGCCCCCACGATGACGCCGGTGTTGATCCAGGGGGAAACCGGGGTGGGCAAGGAGTTGGTGGCCCGGGTGATCCACCATGCCAGCGAGCGCTCCGCCGGCCCTTTCGTGGCGCTGAACTGCGGGGCCCAGAGCGAGTCCCTGCTGGAAAGCGAACTGTTCGGTCACGAGCGCGGCGCCTTCACCGGCGCGGTGCGGGCGCGGCGGGGGCGCCTGGAGATGGCCACCGGGGGGACGTTGTTCCTGGACGAGATCGGCGACATCTCCGCCCAGATGCAGGTCAGCCTGCTGCGGGTACTGGAAGAGAAACGCTTTCAGCGCCTCGGCGGCACCCAGTGGATCGACACCGATTTCCGCCTGCTCAGCGCCACCCACCGCGACTTGCCCGGCCTGATCCGCCAGGGGCGGTTTCGCGAAGACTTCTTTTACCGCATCAACGTGATCCGCATCGAGATCCCGCCCCTGCGCCACCGGCTGGAGGACGTTGCGCCCCTGGCCGACCATTTCCTCGAGCGCTACAGTCGCGAGACCGGCAAACGCATCCTTGGCCTCACCCAGCGGGCCATGGGCATCCTCACTGCCTACCACTGGCCCGGCAACGTGCGCGAGCTGCGCAACGTGATGGAACGGGCCGTGGTGCTGGCCAAAGGGCAGATGATCGGCGCCGAGGAACTCAGCTTCCTCGAAGGCGCCAATGAACCTTGCCACCTGGGTCCCATGTCGCTGCGCGAGATGGAAATCGCCCATATCCAGGCGGCCCTGGACACCTGCGCCTGGAACGTGAGCCGCGCCGCCCGGCAGCTCGGCATCGACCGGGCCACCTTGACGCGCAAGATGAAGCGGTACCGGCTACAACGGCCATGATGCCTTCCACCGATCCGGAAATGCCGCCTCCCGAGGACGACGCCGTGGCCGCGTTGGTCCGGCTGATCCCCCTTGGACCGGTGGACGAGCTGTCCTGCCAGGTGGTGGCCGGCAACCTCCAGGCCTTGATGGACCTGACCGTCGACATCCTTCCCCCCCGCCCGGTCTTTCCCGACGCCTTCATGGAAGCCAGGCGCCAGTTTGACGCCGTAAAGATCATCAAACACCTGGCGGAGCGATTTCCCGGCCCGACCCTGGGCCTGGGACTCACCGGAAGCGACCTCGGCACCCCGGTGCTCACCTACGTACTGGGGGAGTCCCAACTGGGCGGGCGCATGGCGGTGGTGTCCACCTATCGGCTCACCGGCGCCGGCGCCCAGCGAAAACTGGAACGGCTGGTGAAGATCAGCCTGCATGAGATGGCCCATGTTCTCGGACTGGGCCACTGCTGGCAACCGCAGTGTCTGATGCGCTCCCCGCGCAACGTGGCCCAGGTGGATGAACTGCCGCTGGCCTTCTGCGATACCTGCCGCTACGAAATCGGGCGTCGCGTGCGAAACCTTTTCCACCAAATTCAATCCCCCCCCGACCGGTCTTGATCCCGGCGCGACAAAGGGGCAAGATGGATTCCCCAGTAGGCCACAGAGAGATGGAGGGGCTTTTTCAAATTCCTTTTTTTCTCTCCGTGGCCTGTGGTTCGACCCGCATCGCCTCCCGCCGGCGAGGGGACAACCCTTCTTTACAGAAACGACTCGGCCAGCTCGTTCCAGTCCAGGCCCGGCACCGACCCGTAGATGTCGCCGACGACCTCGCCACCGGCGGCCGCCATGGCATAACCGGCGGTATCGCTGACCTTGCGGCTCAAGCGTCCGGCTTCGTCGTCCAGCCAGGCGAAGCTCTCCTGGCCGAAGAGCAGGTTCTTGAGGTTCTTGCGCAGATTAGTGGGCTGGATCACCATCAGCCACCCTTCGTTGTAAGGGGCCTTGTTGGCGATTTCGGCCTGCCTTCCGATTTGCGGGTTGATGGCCACGACCTTGCCATCCACCGGACTCTGGGCCGGTGCCTGATGACGGCCCCGATTCAGTACAGCCCCGGGCCGGTTCTGACCGACGCTGTCCCCCAAGGCAGGCAGGTCGATGCGATCCTGGGGCCCGAAGAGACGCAGGGCGAAATCGTCCAGCCCCACCCGAACCCGTCCGCCGTACTCGACCCGGGCCCAGGTATGGCCGCGCAGGTAGTAGTAGTTCTGGGCCAGGGTGAAACCGGACACGTACTCGAAGGCCGGTGGGGAAAGGGCCGGAACAGTGGCGGTGTCCTCGATCATCTGGTCGTAGGGGCACTTGACGCAGTTGTAGCCGTGGGCGCAGAGCTTGTAGGCCACCCGTCCGCTGAGCATGTGGCGGCACTTGAGATCCTTGACCAGCATCCGCAGCCGCGGCGGGGTATGGGCGAGGCTCGTCTTGCCCTTGGCCGCGTTTTCCCGGGCCTGAAAGTCCCTTTGCACCTTACGGTCGAAGCTGCAACCGAGACAATCGAAGGCGTTGATGCACTTGATCGGCTTGATGACCCCGGCCTGGCTCCAGACGCATTCATCTTGAACGGTGCGGTAGACCACCGGCCGACCGGTTGATTTTTGAGCTGCCATGGTTGCCTCCTTTGCTGTCCTGGGGGTTTGGGTCCAAAAAAACGAATGTTGCCCCCGAGGTAGAGCAGGAAGCGGGCCAAGGCGGCCCCGGCCGGCCTAAAAAAGACTTATCTCTCTGTTTATCCAATAGTTATTTTTTACTTGAGGACCACCGGAGACCCGAGCAAAGAGGTCATCAAAGATCAAAGAAATTGGCGCAATTTGCGCCACCTTTTCGGTGACAAAACTTATTTTCTGTCATATCATTCAGTTGAACATTGCTGTAAATTGCTACAGGGTGAGGCGATCTGCGACACTCCCCGGTTTGCCGGAGGAAGGCGGGCAGTCCCGCCCCTGACCCGGTGGTGCCGAAGCGGTATGCCCTCGCTTGTCGGTCCTCAAAAACGGCAGGCATCCATGTCATCAGGCGGAGATCGTCCCCAAAGGGTGGACGCCAAAGGGAGACCAATGCGAGACATTCGCGTCGCCGCAGCGGTGTGCCGCTGCCCCCCGGGAAACCTCGAGCGCAAC
Organism: Desulfobacteraceae bacterium; assembly: GCA_028700185.1. Taxonomy (GTDB): domain Bacteria; phylum Desulfobacterota; class Desulfobacteria; order Desulfobacterales; family UBA2174; genus UBA2174. Next base: position 35,828 of record JAQVTF010000001.1, read on the forward strand.
CTGGCCACCATGCAGCGCCTGTGCCGCCGGGCGGCGGCCCGGGACGTCCAGCTCATCTGTTTCCCCGAACTGAACCTCACCGGCTATGCCCTCGGCGACGAACTGAGGCAAACCCCTCTGGCGAAGTCCGATCCGGTCATCGGTCGGGTCGAGCAGATGGCGCGGGATCATCACCTGGTTATCCTCGCCGGTCTGGCCGTCCTGGCCCCCGACGGCCGGATTTATGCCGAGCACCGGGTCTTTCCACCGGAAGGAGAAAGCGCCGCCTACCGCAAGCTTCACGCCGCACCGCCCGAGGAGGGGGTTCTGAGCCCCGGTGCCGGCATCCCGATGTTTGATGCCGATGGGGTGCATTTCGGCATTCAGCTCTGCTACGATGCCCATTTTCCCGAGCTGACCACCTGCATGGCCCTGGACGGTGCCGAGGTCCTTTTCGTCCCCCACGCCTCGCCTCGGCTCACTCCCCGCGCCAAGCTCGCCTCATGGCTGCGCCACCTGCCGGCCCGGGCCTTTGACAACGCCCTGTTTGTCGTGGCCTGCAATCAGACCGGGATCGGCGGCAGCGGGCTGACCTTTCCAGGCCTCGCCCTGGTGTTGGGGCCCGATGGCCGGGTGTTGACCAAACGGGTTTCCATGGCCGAGGGGCTGCTGGTGGCGGACCTGAAAGCCGAATACCTCGACGCCGTGCGGCGCCACCGCATGCGCTATTTTCTCCCCCGGCGCCGCCCGTATCTCTACCGAACGGTCTGCCGCTCGTAACTCCGTCCCCAAAAAGAAACCGGCCGGTGCTCCCATTCGGAGCACCGGCCGGCGTCTTTATTCCCCTATACCGACTTGATTCAGACTGAAAATTGGCTACTTGGCTTCCTCGATGGCCTCGGTGAGGGCCGGCATGAACTCGAGGATATCCGCCACCACCCCCACATCGGCAACCTGGAAAATCGGCGCCTTGGCGTTCTTGTTGATGGCGACGATGAAGGGGTTGCCCTTGATCCCACCCAAGTGCTGGAATGAGCCGCTGATCCCGCAGGCCATGTAGACCTTCGGTTTGACGGTCTGGCCCGAGGTGCCCACCTGACGGGATTTTTCCAGCCATTTGGCATCCACGATGGGCCGTGAGCAAGAGACCACCGCCCCCATGGCCTTGGCCAGATCTTCGGCGATCTCGATGTTGTCCTGATCCTCGATGCCGCGGCCGACGGACACCAGCACATCTTCCTTGGTGATGTCCACATCGCCCACTTCAGCCACCACCACTTCGATGAAGCGACGCTTGGCGGACAACCCACCGATGTCACCGGACTTGTCCACCACCGACCCCGAAGCGCCGGCCTCGGTGGCGGCAAAGACCCCGCCCCGGGGCGTCAGCACGGCACCACCGGCGATGTTGGCCGTCACGTGGGTGCTGACCTGACCGCCGAATTCCTGGCGCACCACCTTCAAGGTGTCGCCTTCGAGACCTTCGATGTCCACCACGTCGGGCACGAAGGCCGCGTCCATTTTGATGGAAAGCCCCGGCGCCAAGTCCATGCCGAAAGTGTCGTGGGCGACGAGCACGATGCTGCCGGCGGGAATCATCTTCACCAGCACCGGCCGCACCAGCTCTGCGTTGGGATAGGCAAGGGCCGGATCGTCGAGCTTCCAGACTTCGTTATAAGCCTTGGCCATCTCGTTGGCCACGGCATCCAGTCCCGCGCCATTGCCGGCAACGATGGCCGTGACGGAAGCCGCCGGATCAATTTTCTTGGCGGCGGTGAGCAGTTCAAGGGCCGTATCGTCGGCCACGCCGTCCTTGTGAACGATGTATGCAAAGATCTGTGCCATTACTTCAGCCCTCCTTTAGCCTTGAGCATTTCCAGCAGTTTGGCGATGATCTCTTCGGTGGAGCCTTCCAGCATCTCGGCCCCCTCACCCATTTCGGGCACGAAGTAGTCCAGACGCTTGACCTTGGGGGCCAACGCGGCTGCATCCACGCCGAGGTCTCCGGCGCCCATGGTGGGGATCTCCACCGAGGCCACCTTGCGAATCCCGCGAATGCCCACGTAACGCGGCTCATTGATGCCGGTCTGGATCGACAGCACGCAGGGCAGTTCGATTTCGCTGATCTCCTGGTTGCCGCCCTCGATCTCGCGGCCGATCTTCAGCTTCTTGTCGTCGCCGGTCTCGATCTTGTTCACCACGGAAGCGAAGGGATAGTCGAGCATGGCGGCCAGCATGCCGCCGACCTGGCCGGCCCCGTCGTCGGCAAGGGCGCCGGTGAGAATCAGGTCGTAGTTGCCCTTTTCCACCGCCGCCTTGAGGATGGTGGCGATGCCCCGGCCATCGGTTTCCGCAAAGGCGTCGTCGGACAGCAGCAAGCCGTTGTTGGCGCCCATGGCCATCTCGCGCCGCAGCACCTCTTCGGACTCGTCATCGCCAACGGTGACCACCGTCACGCTGCCCCCGACCCGGTCCACGATCTGAATGGCTTCTTCCACCGCATAGTTGTCCCATTCATTGACCGAATAGACCAGATCGTCTCTCTCGATGTCATTGCCCGCGCTGTTGAGGGCGATCTCGTTTTCCGAGGTGTCGGGCACCCGCTTGATACAAACCAAAATCTCCATGATTTTCCTCCCGCGAGTTGGGTTTTTCTGCTCCCGGTTAAAAGTTATCGGTTATCGGTTATCAGTTATCAGTTGTCGGTTATCCGTTGTCGAGTATCATTCATGCCTTGAAGGTTTCCTGAAACAAAACCGCCGCAAGGCCTCACTTCAGTCACCAATACCTTCCTTCACTTCAACCGCCTGCAATTTTAGTCATTTTACGCACTCGCAACTTCAGTCACTTGAAACTTTAGTCACTCGCAACTTTAGTCACTCGTAACTTTAGTCACTCGTAACTTTAGTCACTTTAGTCACTTTAGTCACTCGTAACTTTAGTCACTTTAGTCACTTTATTCACTCGTAACTTCAACCCCTTCCCCCTCTACCGTTCAATATGCCGCTCCACCAGCTCCACCAGATCGATGGCCTCCATCTTGCCTTCCAGTCCGGCCACCTTGATGGCGTCCTCGATGTTGACGAGGCAGAAGGGGCAGGCGGTGACGATGACGTTGGCACCGGCATCGGCGGCCATCTTGACCCGGATCACCCCCATGCGCTGCTCCTCCTCGGGTTCGTAGAAGAGCATCAGGCCACCGCCACCGCAACAGAAACTGCGATCCCGGCTCCGGGTCATTTCCACCCGATGCAGGCCGGAAATGGCGTCCAGGACCTCCCGCGGCTCCTCGTAGAGGTTGTTGTGCCGGCCGAGGTAGCACGGATCGTGGTAGGTGTAAATCTTGCCCTCGGTGTCGATGGGCTTCAGGCGCAAACGGCCCTCCCGGATGCTGCGCAGGATGGTCTGGCTGATGTGCTCGGTGGGCGGAATGTCCTTGTAGTCCTTGAGCAGCGCGTTGAAGGCGTGGGGATCGGCGGTGACGATGCGCTTGGCGCCCGACTCCTGGATCATTTCGGTGTTGTGGGCGCGCAGGTCCTGAAACAGCATCTCTTCGCCGAAACGCCGCACCTCGTGGCCGCTGTCCTTTTCCTCCTTGCCGAGAATCGCGAAATCGATTCCGGCGGCGGAAAGCACCCGGGCCGTGGCCTGGGCGATCATCTGCATGCGGTCATCGTAGGAGGTGATGCTGTCGACGAAGTAGAGGGTTTCGGCCGTGTCGCCGGCTTCCACCAGCTTCACCTCGCAGTCGGCGGCAAACTCCTTGTTCTTGGCCCAGTCAGCCCGTTTCTTCTCCATCTTGCCCCAGGGATTGCCGCGCTTTTCCAGCGCGCTGAGGGGCTTCTGCAGGCTCTGGGGCACATTGCCGTCATCCACCATGCCGCGACGCAAATCGATGATCTTGTCGATGTATTCGATCCCCAGGGGACACTCCTGCTCACAGGCGCCGCAGGTGGTGCAGGACCAGATCTCCGCTTCGCTGAAAATGCCGCCGATGAGCGGGGGCGCTTTGGTGATGGGCGCTCCGATGGGAAAGACCGGATAGCTCTTGAAAATCTGATCCCGGGCCTTGATGGTGATGAACCGCGGCGACAGGGGCCGGCCGGCGGCGTTGGCCGGGCAGTTGTCCGAGCAGCGTCCGCAGTCGGCGCAACTGTAGAAGTCGAGCATGTGCTTCCAGGTGAAATCCTCGATGTTCTTGACGCCGAAAGACTCCAGGTCATCGAGCTTGTCGTCCGCCACCCCGTAGCGCACCGGTTTGACGTTGCCCTTGTCCAGGCGCATGAAGAAGACGTTGAAAATCGAGGTAACAACGTGAAAATGCTTGCCCAGCGGCAGAAAGCACAGGAAGAAGAAAAAGGTGAGGTCGTGGAGGTAGTAGGCCACCAGGTGGAGGGTTTGCAGGCTTTCCACGGGCGTGCTGGCCATCATCTGAGTGAAGATCCAGGCCAGGCTCATGGGAACGAGGAGTTCGGCGTGCATCCCTTTCTGATGAGCCGCGGCGGCCATGGAAGCGTCGAAAAGTGCCTCGGTGACCATCAGGGTGCCGATGAGCCCCAGAACGAAAACCGCCTCGGCGGTATGATCCTTGCCGTAGCGCGCCGGAACAGCGTAGCGGGCCGGCTTGAAGATACCCCGGCGCACCGCGGCGATCACCGCGACCGCAAACACCGCCGTGGCCATGATCTGGCGCAGAATGTCGTAAATGGTCCCGATCACGCCGCCGAATCCCGGGAAGACGAAACCGTCCACCATGCCGAGGATCACCATCTGCGACGAGCGGATGGACAGGGTGAGAAAACCGAAGAACAGGATGATGTGCAAAACACCGGCGAGCATGTAACGCGGATGGCGCCACTGCCCCAGCCAAATCTTCAGCACCTGCATCAAGCGCTCCGGAATCCGGTCGAAGCGACGGTCCGGAGCGGCCCTCACCAGGGGGGCCAGGCGCAGGGCGATCAGGTAGGTGAACACCGCCACACCGACCAACGGAATCAAAAAGGAAAAAATCCAGGTCGGAATAAAGAAAAGCCAAGCCTTGGCGGGCGAAATCAGAACAGTTTCCATCACTGATACCTCGTTGCCGTTTTCGTGAAAGCGACCCGGGCGCGTCGATTCAGCAAGCGCGGGAATGAAGCTTTGTTCAATACCGGTTTGACCGGGGGGCGGTCAAGGGGAAATTGCCTGAGCGCCCGGCCGCCGTGGTGCATTCCCACGGCCGTCGGGCGCTCCATGGCTGGATTATTTACCGCCGAAGGCCTCGTCGCTGATCTCGATGGCCGCCTCGCAGGTATTGCGAATCGCCTCGATTTTGCCCAGGGTGGTGGGCAGGATCGACTGGACGAAGAAGTCCAGTTGCTTGAACTGGCCGTCGTAGAAATCCTGGTCCTTCTTCTTGGCCGTCTTGATCTTCTCGTCCGCCACCACGGCGCGCCACAGCAACATCCAGGCCATGACCACATCACCGCTGACTTCCATGAACGGATAGGCGTGGGCGAAAGCGGCCAGCACCTTGGGGCTCATGGCGGTGGCGCCCATGTGCATGGCGATCTCGCCGAGCTTGTTCAGTGCCTTTTCCACCTTTTCGGCCGCGGCCTGGAGGCTTTCCACCTTCTTGGCCTGGGCGATGACGGCCTGGATCTCGCCGAACAGGTCCATCACCGGCTTGCCCTTTTTCATGCCGAGCTTCCGGCCGAGCAGGTCCATGGCCTGGATCCCGTTGGTGCCCTCGTAGATCTGGGTGATGCGGCAGTCGCGCATCAGTTGCTCCTGGGGGTACTCGCGAATGTAGCCGTAACCACCGTAAACCTGCATGCCGAGGTTGCACAGGTCGAAGGCCCGGTCGGTGACATACCCCTTGGCGATGGGGGTGAGCACCTCGATGAGCCCCTGGTACTTGTCCGCCATGGCTTCATCATCGGTGAGGTGCTTCATGTCCTCGCAGAATCCCACGTAGTAGAGCAGGCTGCGCATACCGCTGACGTAGGCTTTCATCGTCAGCAACATCCGCCGCACATCCGGATGCTGGATGATGGGCACCGAAGGCGCGCTCTTGTCCATCATCTGGAGCAGATTCTTGCCCTGGAGCCGCTGGCGGGCGTAGTCCAGCGCGTTGAGATAGGATGCCGAGGAGCAGCAGAATCCCTGCATCCCCACCAGCAGACGCGCCTCGTTCATCATGAGGAACATGGCGCGCATCCCCTTGTTCTCTTCCCCGAGCAGCAGACCGCGGCACTTGCCCTTGCCGCCGAGGGTCAGCGAACAGGTGGAATTGCCGTGAATGCCCATTTTCTCTTCGATGCCGGTGCACACCACGTCGTTGGGCTCGCCCAGGGACCCGTCCGGGTTGACCCAGATCTTGGGCACGATGAACAGCGAGATGCCCTTGGTGCCGGCCGGCGCCCCTTCGATGCGGGCCAGCACCGGATGGATGATGTTTTCCACCAGGTCGTGTTCGCCGGAGGAGATGAAAATCTTGTTGCCGCTGATGCTGTAAGTGCCGTCTTCGTTTTTGACCGCCGTGGTTTCCAGGGCCCCCACGTCCGACCCGGCGCCGGGCTCGGTGAGCAGCATGGTGCCGGTCCACTTGCCGGTGAACATATTCTTGAGAAAAAGCTTCTTCTGTTCGTCGGTGCCGAAGGCTTCCACCAGTTTGCCGGCCCCGTGGGTGAGTCCCGGATACATCATGAAAGCGTAGTTGGCGCCGTTGAAGTAATCGGCGCAGGCCATGGCCACCGTGCGCGGCATCCCCTGCCCGCCCCATTGGGGGTCTTCGCTGGTGGCGAGCCATTCTCCCTCGCAAAACAGATCGTAGAGCCGGTGAAACGGCTCGGGCACCGTCACCTGCCCGTTTTCGAAACGGCAACCTTCCTCGTCGGCGATCTTCTGGGTGGGCAGGATCTCCTTGATGGCCAGGTTGCGGGCCTCGGAAACCACCAGATCGATGGTCTTGCGGTTGAATTCCTCGAATTTTTCGTTAGCGCTGAACTGCGCCACGTCCAGTTGTTCATGGAGGACAAAATCCACATCCCTGCGATCCGCGATTTGTTGTGCCATGTTAGACTCCCTAGTTTGAAAAAAGATGAATTGGAAAATCAACACTTGCCGATGCCGTGCCCGCAATCCGGACCGTCATCGACGGGTTGCCGCAAAAAACCGGGGTCAGTCGCCGACATCCATCTCCGGCCTGGGAGAGACTGCCGCGTCCGAAGCCACCCCGATGCCCCGGATAAAAAGGTCGACCAACGGATCGGCCATCGAGGACAGATCGTAGCGTCCGCCGGCATGGAGCCAGGTATTGATCACCTCATCGACGGCACCGATGATGAACCGCTTCACCAACCCCATGTAAAGATCCTTGCGCAGGGTGCCTTCCTGTTGCCCCAATTCGACGATCTCGGCGACAATGTCCAGGTACATCTTGGACATCTCCTTGATCTGGGGCTCGGCCATGCGCTGGAACTGGTGGGTCCAGGCCTGGTAAACGGCCGCCATGTGCACGTCGGCCTGAAATTCGGCCAGGTGGCTCCCCACGAGGGCCTTGAGCTTGCCCACCGCCCCGTCGGCCTCCTTCACCGCCTCGCGAAACCGGTTGAACACCAGCCGGGTGCGCTCGTTGAAGATATGGACCAGGATATCGTCCTTGTTCTTGAAGTACAGGTAGATGGTACCGTCGGCGACGCCGGCTTGACGCGCAATCTGGGCAATGGTCGCCTGGTGGAACCCCTGTTCGGCAAAAACCCTGACCGCGGCTTCCAGGATCCGATGAAATTTTTCATGGTTGCGCGGTTTACTGACGATAATGCACCTCCTGGTAGGCCTGACCTATCAATGAATGAACGCTCATTCATTACCAACCCCTTCAATTCCTGTCAAGAGGAAACTACCAAGGTTTTCAATACCGGCTGAAAATTTTATAAGTGATAGATAAACCAGTAATTTAATTTTTTCGTGGGGCCACTTCGGCAATCGCCGAATCGAACTCAAGATGGAAAAACGACAGTGAATTGCAATTCATAATTCTTCATCGGTTTCCAACGCCGGGCCGGTGCGCCGGCGTCCCTGCCCGCCTTCCGTACCGATGGCCCCTTGCCAGAGATACCGCGGAAGGCTATGGTTTCTTGTGTTGGCTTCGTGCCGGCGGGATCTTCCCGCGACCATCTGAAACGGTAAAACCCCGCGCCGCCCGAAAAAACAAGGCGGCATCAAGGATCATCAAGGATTAAACGCCCATGTGGATGAATTGGCTCACGCGTGTCTTCGGCACCAAGAACGATCGATTATTGAAACAGATCCAGCCCCTGGTCGAGCAGATCAACCAGTTGGAACCCCAAATCACCCAACTGGATGATGCCGCCCTCAAGGCCCGCACGGCGAGCTTTCGCCAACGAGTGGACAACGGGGAGCCCCTTGAGGATTTGTTGCCCGAGGCTTTTGCCACGGTGCGCGAAGCCTCGCGCCGGACCTTGAACATGCGCCACTTCGACGTCCAGCTCATCGGCGGGGTGGTTTTGCACCGGGGCATGATCGCCGAAATGAAAACCGGCGAGGGCAAGACCCTGGTGGCCACCCTGCCCTGTTACCTCAACGCCCTGACGGGCCGCGGGGTCCACGTGGTGACGGTGAACGACTACCTTGCCCGGCGCGACACCGAGTGGATGGGGCAGATCTACCGCTTTCTCGGCCTTTCGGTGGGGAGCATCCTCCACGGACTCGATGACCGCGAACGACAGGCGTCCTACGGTTGCGACATCACCTACGGCACCAACAACGAGTTCGGTTTCGACTACCTGCGCGACAACATGAAGTTCGAGCGCCAGTCCCTCGTCCAGCGTCACCTGCACTATGCCATCGTCGACGAGGTGGACAGCATCCTCATCGATGAGGCCCGCACCCCCCTGATCATTTCCGGTCCGGCCGAACTGAGCACGGACATGTACTACCAGGCCAACCGGATCATTCCCCAACTGCGCCGGGAGCAGCACTACGTCATCGACGAAAAGGCCCGATCGGCCACCCTCACCGAGGAGGGCGTGGCCCGCGCCGAAGCCCTTCTGGGGGTGGAAAACCTCTACGATCCGTCCAGCATCGAAATCCTGCACCACGTCCACCAGGCCCTCAAGGCCCACAGTTTGTTCAAGCGTGACGTGGACTACATCGTCAAGGACGGCGAGGTGATCATCGTCGATGAATTCACCGGCCGGCTCATGCCGGGACGCCGTTACAGCGACGGCCTCCACCAGGCCCTGGAGGCGAAGGAAAACGTCAAGATCGAAAACGAGAACCAGACCCTGGCCACCATCACCTTTCAAAACTACTTCCGCATGTACGACAAGCTGGCCGGCATGACCGGCACGGCGGACACCGAGGCGGCGGAGTTCAAAAAAATCTACGAGCTGGAGGTGGCCGTCATCCCCACCAACAAGCCGATGATCCGCACCGACTTCCCCGACGTGATCTACAAGACCCGGCGCGAGAAGTTCAACGCCGTTATCGAGGAGATCACCGAACTCCACCGGAAGGGACAGCCGGTGCTGGTGGGCACCGTCTCCATCGACGTATCGGAAATGGTCGCCGATCAGCTGAAAAAACGCGGCATTCCCCACACGATCCTCAACGCCAAAAACCATGAAAAAGAGGCCGAAATCATCGCCATGGCCGGTCAGCGCGGCGGCGTGACCATCTCCACCAACATGGCCGGCCGCGGCACCGATATCGTCCTGGGCCCGGGAGTGGTGGAACTGGGCGGACTGCACATCATCGGCACCGAGCGCCACGAGAGCCGGCGCATCGACAACCAGCTCCGGGGCCGTAGCGGCCGCCAGGGCGACCCGGGCTCCTCGCGGTTCTACCTGGCCCTGGAAGACGACCTGCTGCGGATCTTCGGCGGCGAGCGCATCACCGGGATCATGGAACGCCTCGGCATGGAAGAAGGCGAACCCATCGAGCACAACCTCATCAGCCGGGCCATCGAAAACGCCCAATCCAAGGTGGAGGCCCACAACTTCGAGATCCGCAAACAGCTGCTCGAGTACGACGACGTGATGAACCAGCAGCGCGAGGTGATCTACCGCCAGCGGCACGAAATCCTGGAGGGCGAGAACCTGCGACCGGCCATCGAGGAAATGATCCAGGAAGCCGCCGGGCGCATCGCCGATGATCACGTCGACCAGCGGGCCCCGGCAGCCGAATGGGATTTCACCGCCATCGACGAGGCCGTCTACACCCAGTTCGCCTTCCACCTCACCCCCCTGGAGGAGGCGGTTCTGGACAACCTGACCCGTGAAGGGCTGTCCCAGCTCATCTATCAGGAGGCCCTGGACCGCTACCACGAGAAGGAAACACGCTTCGGCACCGAGGCGTTCCGCCAACTGGAACGCTTCGTGATGCTCCAGACCGTCGACGCGCGCTGGAAAGACCATCTGCTGACCATGGACCACCTGAAAGAGGGGATCGGCCTGAGGGGCTACGCCCAGCAAAATCCGCTCATGATCTACAAGAAGGAAGGCTTCGAGGCCTTCCAGGACATGATCGAGCGCATCAGCGAAGAGACGCTGCGCATCCTGTTCCGGGTGGAGCTGGCCGAGCCGGAGCAGACGGTGGCCATGCATCGGCCCAAGCCCCAGGAGATGCAGTTCAGCGGCGGGGGTGAGGCGCCCCGGCGTCAACCGACCCAACGGAAGAACGCCAAGGTGGGCCGCAACGACCCGTGCCCCTGCGGATCGGGGAAAAAATACAAGAAGTGCTGCGGCCGATAGACGCGCCGCCGGCCGGCCCGGGGCCTTTACAACCCCGCGTCTGGATGGTTATATAAACAGGAGTGTCCAATCAGAAGACGCGGGTCGACACCGGCCGAAGCGCCGTTCCACCGCTCAACGCCGGAGAAGAATCATGAGCGCCGAGTTCGCCGATCCGGAAGTAATCGAGAAAAGCCGCACCGATGAGCAAACCGATGAACCACCCCTCTACAAGGTGCTGCTGCTCAACGATGACTATACCACCATGGATTTCGTGGTCGAAGTGCTGCGCCACGTCTTCAACAAGCCCACCGCCGAGGCGACGCGGATCATGTTCAACGTGCATCGCCAGGGCGTCGGGGTCTGCGGCACCTACCCGCGGGAAGTCGCGGAAACCAAGGTAAACACCGTGCATACCCTGGCACGGGAGCACGGATTTCCCCTGCGTTGCACCATGGAGAAGGATTGACCATGATCAGCAAGGAACTCAGCGCCACCCTCGGCTTCGCCGTGCGCGAAGCCAAGCGGCGCCGTCATGAATACGTCAGCATCGAGCACGTCCTCTATGCCCTGCTACACGACGGCTCGGGGACCGAGATCATCACCCACTGTGGCGGTAGCGTGGACAGCCTCAAGAACCGTCTAGAACAATTTTTCGATGAACGCATCGAACGCGTTCCCGAAGAAAACGAGTACGTCCTGCAACAAACCATCGGGTTCCAGCGGGTGATCCAGCGGGCTGTCAACCAGGCCCGGTCCGCGGAAAAACCCGAGGTGGCCGTGGGCGACATCCTGGCGTCCATCTTTCAGGAAAAGGACTCCCACGCGGAATATTTCCTGCGGCAGGAAGGCATCGAACGCGTCGACGTACTCAACTTCATCTCCCACCACAGCCCATCGCCCCAGATGGCGCCCGGGCGGGGATCGGCCCGCGGCGGCGAGGCGGACGGCAAAAAAGGCAAGGCCGATCCCCTGGCCCAGTTCACCACCGACCTGGTGCAGATGGCCGCCGAGGGACGGCTCGATCCTTTGGTGGGCCGGGAGATGGAGCTGGAACGCACTTTGCAGGTGCTATGCCGTCGGCGCAAGAACAACCCGATCTTCGTGGGGGATCCGGGGGTCGGCAAGACGGCCATGGCCGAAGGACTGGCACGTTTGATCCACGCCCAGCGGGTTCCCGATCTGCTGGCCGACATGCGCCTCTACGCCCTGGACATGGGCGGGCTGCTGGCCGGCACCAAGTTCCGCGGGGACTTCGAGCAGCGCCTCAAGGATGTCATCAACGCGCTGATCGAGAAGAAGAACGCCATCCTGTTCATCGACGAGATCCACACCATCGTGGGGGCCGGGGCCACCAGCAGCGGGTCCATGGACGCTTCCAACATCCTCAAGCCGGTGCTGGCCTCCGGGGAAATCCGCTGCATCGGGTCCACCACCTACGAGGAGTACAAGAACCACTTCGAAAAGGACCGGGCCTTGTCACGGCGCTTCGAGAAGATCGAGATCGCCGAACCCTCGGTGGAAGAGGCCTACCAGATCCTCAAGGGACTGCGCACCCACTACGAGGCCCACCACGGCATCGCCTACACCGACGCGGCCCTGCGGGCCGCCTGCGAGCTGTCGGCCAAGTTTATCAACGACCGGTTTCTGCCGGACAAGGCCATCGACGTCATCGACGAGACCGGGGCTTTCGTTCGCCTGTCCGGCGGGCATCGGCGGCGCAAGATCCATCCTTCGGACATCGAGAAGATCGTGGCCAAGATCGCCCGCATCCCCACGGTGAGCGTTTCGACCCCGGATCGCCTCAAGCTCGAAACCCTGGGAACCTCCCTCAGGGAGGTGGTCTTCGGCCAGGATGCGGCCATCGACGCCCTGGTCACCGCCATCCAGCGCAACCGCGCCGGGCTTGGCAGTCCGGAGCGGCCCATCGGGTCCTTCCTGTTCACCGGCCCCACCGGGGTGGGCAAGACCGAGGTGGCCCGCCAGGTGGCGCGGATCCTCGGCGTGCATTTCATGCGCTTCGATATGAGCGAATACATGGAGAAACACGCCGTGGCCAGACTCATCGGCGCACCTCCCGGCTACGTGGGCTTCGAACAGGGGGGGCTGCTCACCGACGGCATCCGCAAACACCCCTACACGGTGCTGCTGCTCGATGAGATCGAGAAGGCCCACGAGGATCTGTTCAATATCCTGTTGCAGGTGATGGACCACGCCACGTTGACCGACAACAACGGCAAACGGGCCGATTTTCGCAACACGATCCTCATGATGACCTCCAACGCCGGGGCCCGTGAAATGAGCCAGGCCGCCATCGGCTTCGGGGACCGGTCCACCGACACCGTCGGCAAGGGCAAGCAGGCCATCGAGAAGCTCTTCAGCCCCGAGTTTCGCAACCGCCTGGACGAGACCATCAACTTCAATTCGCTCTCCATTCCCATCATGGAACGGATCGTGGACAAGTTTCTCGCCGAGCTCAACGCCCAGCTCGCCGGACGCCAGGTGGCACTGGAAATCAGCGCGGGGGTCCGTTCCTGGCTGGCTCACAAGGGATTCGATCCCGTGTACGGCGCCCGTCCCCTCGGCCGACTGATCCAGACCCACATCAAGGACGCCCTGAGCAACGAGATCCTTTTCGGCAGTCTGCAAAAGGGTGGACGGGTAGCGGTGGATTTGAGCGAGGATCAACTGACCTTCGATTACGGAGAGAAATAGGGGAAAGTGGACCCAGTGGACTGGATGGACCTGGTGGACAAAGTGGACATGGGGCGCGAGACGTGATCCGTCAGCGCTTCACCAGGGTCGGCCGGGTCCACAACCGTCCACCGTGCCCACCCGGCGCACAACGGCCGCGTCGTCCACCAAGTCCACTGAGTCCACCAACACCCCCCGTCACTTCTTCAACGCTTCGATGACGGCCCGCATGAACGCCGGCAGATCGTCCGGGGTGCGACTGGTGATGAGGTTACCGTCCACCACCACCTCGGCGTCCGTCCACTGCGCACCGGCATGCGTCAGGTCGTCCCGGATGGCGAAGAAAGAAGTTACCTTGCGGCCGGAAAGGATCTTGGCCGAGGCCAGCATCCAGCCGGCGTGGCAGATGGCCGCCACCACCTTGCCCGCCGCATCCATATCGGCGACCAGGCGCACCATGGCCGGATCCCGTCGCATCATGTCCGGGGCGTATCCGCCGGGAATCACCACAGCGTCGAAATCGGTGGCCGACACGTCCTTGGCGCTGACATCGGGCCGCACCTCGGTGGCCGGCTTGCCCGTGAACACCGGGGCGCGCCCCGTACCCACCGCCGTTACCGTGGCACCGGCCTCCTTGAGCCGATAAAACGGGTACCAGAATTCAAACACGTTGAACAGATCCTCCACCAGCAGGGCCACGCGTTTTCCCTTCAGTTCCATGGCAACCTCCTTATCCTTCTACGGTAAACAACAGGGCCTCGACACTCTGAAGAAAGATAGCAACAGAGGCCGGAACCGCAAGCCCGGAGCTCACGGCGATCCGCCGAGCACCAGCAATAGCCCCACCGCCAGCAGGGCCGCCAGCAGGGCCGAAGCCAGCATCAGGTCGCAGGCCCGGGCGATGTCGGTCACCTGCACGGAGCGATGCTCGGCGCCAATATACGGCTTGCTCACCATCTGGCCATGGTAGCGGTTCGGCCCGCCCAGGCGCACCCCGAGGGCCCCGGCGAAGGCCGCCTCGGACCATCCGGCGTTGGGGCTGAGATGACGCTTTCCGTCCCGCCGGGCCATTCGCCAGGATTGGCGGCCACGACCCAGCAGGATCGCCGCCGGTCCAGCGATCAGCGCCACCGACAGGCGGGCCGGCAGATAGTTGGCGGCGTCATCCAGCCGGGCCGCGGCCCGGCCGAACTGGAGATAGCGCGGCGACCGGTAGCCCACCATCGAATCCAGGGTGTTGACCATCTTGTAGGCCAGCGCCAGCGGAGCCCCTCCCAACACGGCGAAGAAAAGCGGCGCCACCACCCCGTCCACCAGGTTTTCGGCCACCGTTTCCACCGCGGCCCGGGAAACGCCTTCGGCGTCAAGATGACCTGTTTCGCGCCCCACGATCATCCCCACCGTTTTTCGCGCCGCCCCCAGATCCTGTCGCACCAGCGCCCGCTGAACCGCCATGGCGGCGGTGTAGAGCGCACGGGTGGACAGGCAGGTCCACAGGATCACCACCTGCACCGCCTGGGCCAGAACCGGGGACAGGTACCCGGCCGCAAGGATCGCTCCAAACCCCAGCGCCCAGGTGGTGGGCACCAGAAGCAGTACCAAGAGCACACCGGCGGCAAAAGGTCGGCGCCGCCAGCGTCTCAGGAACGGCTCCAGGATCCTTGCCGCCCGCCCCATCCAGCGCACGGGATGGGGCCAGGAGGGCGGATCGCCCAGGATCAGGTCCAAGGCAAATGCGGCGGCGATGACGACCCATGAATCACCGACGAACATGACAGCTCACATCTTTCCCGTCATCTCGGGGATCCGATCCAGACACTCGGCCACCCGACGATTGGCATCGCCGTCCTTGAGGGAAATGCGGATGAAGCGCGGGTCGAGACCGATGAAATTGCTGCAATCGCGTACCAGAATCCGTTCCCGGGCCAAGGCCTGGCACACATGGGCCGCGGTGGCCGGCGCCGGCAGTTGCAGCAGCACGAAGGAGGTCCGGCTGGGAAAACCCCGCAACCCATGGCAGCCTTGCAACCGCTGGTTCAGGAGCTGCTTTTCCGTTTCGAGAAAAGATCGGGTTTCATCGAGAAACTGCTTCACCGGCCCCGGGTGGGTGCTGAGGAAGGTCACCGCTTCCTGGGCCAGGGCATTGACGCTCCAGGGAGGACGGTGGGGATGGAGCCGCGCCAGGACCGGCGCCGGCCCCATGAGGAATCCGATGCGCAGCCCGGCGATGCGGTGAATCTTGCTCATGGAACTGAGCACCAGGAGGTTGTCGGCACCGCGGTGGGCCAGGGATTCCGCTTCAGGGGCAAAGGGCAGGTAAGACTCGTCCACCACGAAGCGGCAGTCCGGTCTGCCCGCCGCCAAAGTGGAGATGGCTTCGGGATCGAGAAGCACGCCGGTGGGATTGTTGGGATTGCAGATGAAGACGAGGTCACCCGGCTCCAGGGCGTTCTTCAGCTGTTCCAGGGGTGGCGCGAAGCCTTGGGCGGCAACGGCCGTGACAGGCACCACCGGCACGCCGGCCAGCCGGCAGGCATCGGTGTAATCGGCGTAGGTGGGCCCCACCACCACGGCCCGCGGCGGGGCCAAAACCCGGGGAAGCAGGTAGATCAGTTCGGTGGAGCCGTTTCCGGCCAGCACCCCGTCGGGGTCCAGGCCCGAAGCCTCGGCGAAGGCGGCCGTCATGGTGGCGGCATCCACCTCGGGAAGGGCCTGAATCAGATCGAGGCGGCGGTGCAGGTGCGCCATCAACTCCGGCATGGGCCCCAGCGGATTGACGTTGCTGCTCATGTCGCAGATGTCCGCCGGACGGCATCCCAGGCGACCGGCCAGTTCCAGCACATTGCCCCCGTGGCCGCGGATCATGACAGCCCCCCCGCCGCCAGGACCACCCAGAGTCCGGCTTCCACCACCTCCCCCAGGGCGCCGATCAAATCGCCGGTCACCCCCCCCAGGCGCCGCCGGTAAAAATGCAACATCAGGCCCGTCACCAGCCCAGAGGCGACCAGGAACACAACGCAGCGCCAGCCCAGAAACAGGCTCAACCCAACGGGCAAGGCGATGGCCGCCAAGTCCACCCCCCGGGCCGGCGGATGGAAAAAGGCCTGCCCGGTGCCGCCTTCGGCTCGGGCGTAAGGCATCACGGTCATGGCGATCATCATGGCGCAGCGGGCAAAGGCCGGCACCAGGATCAGGGACAGCCCCCGGTGATGGGAGACCGCCCCCAACCCGACGGTTTTGACAATGAGCACCACGGCCACCACCACCACCCCCATGGCCCCCACCCGACTGTCCTTCATAATCGCCAGCGCCCGGGTGCGATCATGGGCGCCCATGAGTCCGTCGGCGGTGTCGGCCAGCCCGTCCAGGTGCAAGGCACCGGTGATCAGCACCATCAGGGCCACGTCCAGGGCGGCGACCACCGGCAGCGGCAAAACGAGGGACGCCAGGGCGTCGAAGGCGGAAACAATGGATCCGATCACGATGCCGGCCACCGGGAAAAACCGCATGGCCCGCCGGGGATCGAAGCGATGGGCCGGTCCAAGGGGCAAAATGGTGAGGAACTGAAGGGCTCCGGCAAGATCGTCCAACGCGGCCGACAGGAGAAACTTCGGTGGCCGCTCACTGCCTTTATTCAATGGAATTGCACCTTTCCGCCTCAATTCGTCAAGGCTCAGCTCAAATGCCGGCGGGTTTGATCGTCACCGGAATGCCGGCCACCATCCACACCACCTGTTGGCAGGCGGCGGCGATTTTCTGGTTCACCAGGCCGGAGAGATCCCGAAACCGCCTGGCCAGGGGGTTTTCCGGGACGATGCCGGCGCCGGTCTCGTTGGCCACGAGGACGACCCGGCCCCGAATCGTCTTCAGGCGCAACGCCAGCCCCTCCGCCCGGGCCTCGATCTCGGCATCGCCGAGCCCGGCCACCAGCAGATTGCTCGTCCAAAGGGTGAGGCAGTCGACCACCATCACCCGATCCGCTTGGTCCCACCGATCGAGGACGGCCACCAGATCTTCCCCCTCCTCCACCGTTTGCCAGGACGCATCGCGCTCGGCCTGGTGCCGTTGCACACGGGCCCGCATTTCATCGTCCCGGGCCATACAGGTGGCCACGAAAATCCGCTGGTCGGCACCCGCCGCCAGGGCCAGGGCCTGACGGCTCTTGCCGCTGCGGCATCCGCCGATGACCAGGATAGACGCTGACCCCATCGCCGCCATCCCTATTTTTCGATCCCGGTACGGGCCTGGACACCGTTTTCGTAGTAGTGCTTGATCACCTTGACCTCGGTGACCAGATCCGCCGCGGCGATGATTGCCGGATCAGCCCCACGACCGCTGATGACCAGCTCGACGGTCTCCGGTTTGCGCTTGACCAGCTCCAGGATCGCCTCCGTCGAAATCAGCCCCAGGGTAGCGGCCACATTGGCCTCGTCGAGAATCACCACGTCGTAATCGCCCGAGGTCAACGCCTGGCGAGCGGCGGCCAACCCCTTGGCGGCCAGGGCACGGTCGGTATCCGACGGTTTTCCCCGCACGAAGCTTCCGGTGCCGAACTGAACGATGGTGATCCGGTCCTTGAATTGTCCCAGGGCCTTGACTTCACTGTAGTCGCCCTGCTTGAGGAACTGGGCCAGGTACACCCGCAGCCCGGCCCCGATGGCGCGCACCGCCAAGCCGATCACCGCGGTGGTTTTTCCCTTGCCATCGCCCGTATAAACCTGAACAAAACCTTTCGGAAGTGGCATATTTTCATTTCCTGGTTGTAAGTTAGAACTATTTGATCTCAAGAAAAAACCGTTGCCCGCCTCGGGGCAAAAGCGCGCCGAAGGCGTTAGACTATGCGCCCCCGGCATCGATGTCAACGATTCAAAGCGAAGGCCGCGGGGTCGAAGGCAGGGCGCGCCAAACAGCGGCGGCCCACAGCCGTCGAGCTTCCCTAAAACATCCCCCTCGCAGCGGCGCGGCGGGACATTGTTTAAAAATCTTTCCTGGGTTGACAATTGCCGCCGATTCCACTACCCCTGGCACCTGCAACATGGGCAAATGCCCGTCGGTGCCCTTCGGCCCCTTGCCCAACAGCACAGGACCGAAGGGCTGAATAGGGAAACCGGTGCGATACCGGTGCGGACCCGCCGCTGTGAGTGGGGACGCCAGTCGCAAGATGCCACTGTGCCGCAGGAAGCAATACCGAAGCGGCATGGGAAGGCGCGGCCAGGCGGTTGATCCACGAGCCAGAAGACCTGCCGACGGTGCATGCGAGAATCCGAGGTGATGGCAAAGCCCCGGGCTGATTGGTTGTAATCAGCTCCGGGGCTTTTTTTATGTCACAACAGTGCAACCGCAACGAAAGGATCGACCATGCAGGATCTCAATCCGCTCATCGGAAAAATCACCCCCGCCTCCCCCCGGTGGAAGGCCAAGGCCGAGGCCCGCACGGCCCGGCTGGTGATGCCGCCAAGGGCTCTCGGCCGCCTGCACCCCATCGCCGAGCAGCTCTGCGCCATCGGCGAAACCCTGGCGCCGGACATTTCCCGCCGGGCCTTCGTGGTCATGGCGGGGGACCACGGGGTCGCCGCCGAGGGGGTGAGCGCTTTTCCCCAGGCCGTCACCGGGGAAATGATCAGGTGCTTTTTGAAAAACGGCGCCGGCATCAACGTCCTGGCCCGCCAGGCCGGCGCCGAGGTCTTCGTGGTGGATGCGGGGATCATCCCGGATCTCGACCCCACCGGCCTGCCGGGGGCCGACCACTACCGGGTGCGCAAGGTGGCCCGCGGCACGGCCAACTTCGCCCAGGGACCGGCCATGAGCCGTGATCAGGCCCGGGCGGCCGTTCTGGCCGGCTGGGAGGAAGCCACGGCGCTCATCGACGGCGGATACCGCCTCCTGGGCACCGGCGACATGGGCATCGCCAACACCACCGCGGCGGCGGCGGTGGGCGTGGTGCTCACCGGCTGCGGCATCGAGGAAATGGTGGGCCGGGGCACCGGCATCGACGACGCCGGGCTGGAGCGCAAGCGCACCGCCATCGAAAAAGGCATTCAGCGCAACGGCCCGGATCCCGGTGACGGACTGGACGTGCTGGCCAAGGTAGGGGGATTTGAAATCGGCGCCATCGCCGGACTGATTCTGGCGGCGGCGGCGGCCAAGCGCCCGGTGGTCATGGACGGGCTGATCTCCACGGCCGGCGCCCTGGTCGCCTGGGCCCTGTGCCCCACGGTTACCGATTACCTCTTTGCCGGCCACTGCGGCGAAGAACCCGGCCACCGGCACATGCTCGCCCGTCTGGGCCTGGCGCCCATCCTGAGCCTGGGGCTGCGCCTGGGCGAAGGCACCGGCGGCGCCCTGGCCCTTCCCATCCTGGACGCGGCGCTACGAATCTTCTCCGAGATGCACACCTTCGAGGAAGCCGGCGTAAGCACCCCGGGATAATCACCTTCCGGCGGTGATTCGGGGCTTCGTTCTTCGCTGTTTTCGTGCTAAGGAAGGCCACTCGACGATTCGGCACTTTAACCGTCGGAGAAAGAAACCGAAAAGCAAATCGAAAGGGAGATCTTCGTGCACGCCCCCCTTCCCAACGATGTCCCGGTGGCCGCCATCGTCATGGCGGCGGGCCGGGGCAGTCGCATGAGCGCTGAGAGTGGCAACAAGACCCTGTTGCCGCTGATGCCCGAGGCTCCGGACCCGGCCCGGCGCCGTCCCCTGCTGATGGAAATCCTCGACAACCTGCCCCCGGGCCCCCGGGGCCTGGTGGTGCACCACTGCAAGCAGGACGTGATGGCCGCCACCGGCCACCTGCCGCTGACCTATATCGATCAGCCGGTGCTCAACGGCACCGGCGGCGCCATTCTGGCCGCCGCCGATTTCATTCGCCAAACAGTCTGTCCGCACTGGATCATCACCATGGGGGACGTTCCCTTCGTGCGTCCGGCAACCTACCGTCGGCTGGTGGACGCCCTGGCCCTCAGCGACATGGCGGTACTGGGCTTCTGCCCCGTGGACAAGAAACAGTACGGGGTTCTGGAAATCGACGGGGAGACGGTGCGCCGCATCACGGAGTGGAAGTATTGGAAGGACTATCCCGCCGAGCGCCAGGCGGCCTTGAAGATCTGCAACGCCGGCATCTACGCCGTTCGGCGGGAGGCCCTGCTCACCCACCTGCCGACCCTGGCGGCAAGCCCCCAGGTGGTGCACAAGCAGGTGGATGGGCAGGTGCGCGCCATCGAGGAGTACTTCATCACCGACCTGGTGGCCGCCATGGTGGCGGCCGACCACCGGGTCGCCTACCTCACCACCGAGGACGAATCGGAAACCATGGGCGTGGACGATCCCCTGGCCCTGGCGGCGGCCCGCGCCTTCTACCGCCGCGGGAACCGACGATGATTTCGGATCCGACACTCTCCGTCGTGATCCCCTGCTACAACGAACGCGACACCCTGGCCGACCTGATCCGGCGGGTACGGGAATCTCCCGTGCCCCGCAAGCAGCTCATTCTGGTGGACGACTGCTCCACCGACGGCACCACGGCACTGATCCGCGCCGAGATCGAAGCCCTGGTGGACCGGGTGGTCTACCACGAGCGCAACCGGGGGAAAGGGGCCGCCATCCGCTCCGGCCTCGAACATGTTACCGGGGACATCGTCGTCATCCAGGACGCCGACCTGGAGTACGACCCCGGCGAATACCCAAAGCTCATCGGCCCCATCGTCGAGGGCAAGGCCGACGTGGTGTACGGTTCCCGCTTCACCGGCGAGGGCCCCCACCGCGTCCATCTCTTTTGGCATTACGTGGGCAACAGGATTCTCACCCTGCTCTCCAACGTCTTTACCAACCTCAATCTCACCGACATGGAGACCTGTTACAAGGTGTTTCGCACCGAGGTGATCCGATCCATCCGGATTCGTCAGAATCGCTTCGGCATCGAGCCGGAACTCACCGCCAAGGTCGCCCGGCTCAAGTGCCGTGTCTACGAGGTGGGCATCTCCTACTACGGCCGCTCCTACGAGGAAGGCAAAAAGATCGGTTGGAGAGACGGCGTCAAGGCGCTGTACTGCATTGTTCGCTATGGCCTCTTTCCCTAGACCGCCGACGGCCCCCACAGGGGTCAAACCGCCAGTTCTTCCTTGAGCCGCCTGAACTCCCGCTCCAGCTTCTCCTCCTGCTGGGGGTCGGGGTTTTCCTTGAAACGTCGACGCGCCGAATCCATTAGACGTTCCAGTTCGGGTAGGATTTCCCTGGTGAAGCGCTCCTTTTGCTCCCGACTGTATCTTTCCGCCGAACGCACCGTTTCATCCAGCTGGTCCATGAAACGGTCCAACCGGCCGCTGTCGATTTCGTCTTTGAAACGCTCCAGGTACATCTGGGAACGCTCGCCCAGGGCCTCCATGAAACGCTGGACCTGTTCGGTCATCCGCTCGGCCTTTTCGGAGGCGGGGGAACGCGCCATCACCACCGCCCCCGAACGCATGGGCTCGGTATCCGGTTGGCCGGCCGGCGGCAAGATGCTGATGCGCGCCGCGCCGTCGCTCCTCCAGGGCCGTTCCAGGATGACCCGCGAGCCAGCCCGCACCCGCTCCTTGTGTTGGGCCTCGATATGCACGGAGATTACCGGATCGCCGCCGTGGGCATCGGGAATGGCATCGATGCGGCCGATGATCTCCCTGCGGCCGTCGTTGTCCTGGAACTCCACCGGATCACCGGCACGCAGTCCCTCGATGCGATCCACCACCACGGTGAGTTCCAGGTCGGCGCGGAAAACATCCAGCAAGCCGGCCTGGACCGGCGCGCCGGCCGTCAACAGCCCCACCATCATCAGAGCGCCCATCAGAAGCCCGCGGTTCATTTTCATCCCTCCTCATCTTTGAGCAGCATCAGGGTTTCTGGCGTCGGGGAAAACCAGGGGTCCCATTTCGTTCTTTTTGACACGAAAAATCTGAAGCTCTCCTTTTCCATCGGCCCGGTCCCTCAGAAATCGGCCTCCAGATACTGCCGGACCGGCTCGGCCAGCACCCGACGCCAGGAACCGTACACGGGGTTGGGTAAAATGTACCACTTGCGGCCCCACCAATCCTTGTACATCCCGGCCTTTTCCCGCCGCTCCTCGGGGGTGATCCCGGACCGGACACCGGGGATAAAATCGTTGAGATCGTCGCCGAAGAGCATCAGTACCCGGTATCCCCGCGCCACCACCGCCCTTCGGTGGGTCTTGTCCGAGCCCCATTGCCTCACTTCATCCTTGAGCAGAAGGTGCTCCGTCGTGATTCCGGAAATTCCCAGCGCGTTCAGGTTTTCGATGGCTTCAAACGCCTGGGGACAGGCCACGGCACCGTCCGCGCCCCGTCGGCAGGCGCGGTTGGTGATGAAA
Source organism: Desulfobacteraceae bacterium (assembly GCA_028700185.1). Taxonomy (GTDB): domain Bacteria; phylum Desulfobacterota; class Desulfobacteria; order Desulfobacterales; family UBA2174; genus UBA2174. The sequence continues at coordinate 58,598 of JAQVTF010000001.1, forward strand.
AATACCGCAATCCCTTGATCCTGGAGATGGCGGAGAAAATCCACGGCACCGGCGATGCGCCGGGCGCGGTTCAAGCGTCCCCACCGGTCCCACTCGGCCTTGTTGAACGCGCCGCCGTGCATCGCTCGCCAACCTTGAAATTCAGAGCTGTCCAGAACGGTTTCATCGATGTCGAAAATCACCGCCGGCGGCAGATGGGCATAGTCTCCGGACTGCTCCAGGGCCGCGGTCCAGCCCGGATCGGCCAGGGCCGCTTCAAGGTTCATCCGGGCCGCGTTGTAGGCCTGGTAGCCGCCGGCGGCGTATTCGGCGGCCGTCCGGGTCCAGAGCACAGCGGTGGTGTCCGGCACCGGCGGGCTCTGGCAGGCGGCCATAGACAGAAACAGGCCCAGACAAAGCATCCGGCCGATGATTTTCAGGTGGTGATGGCATTTCCGGGGGGAGTGGTTGAGACCGGGATCATTGACCATGGAAGCCTCTCTTTTTTTAGTTTGAGCGGTTCGCATGGAAAAGGTTTCATTTACCGCCGGGGATGTCAAACGCTTCTTTGCCGCCCGGAAAGGTTGATGAAAAACCGCCGACAGCCGCACAACGGCCGGGCAGGTCTGGAAAAAGCGCCGGCTGTTATCCGACGGGGTTTTGGATTGCAGCGCCCCTGGACGGATGCGGTCCGTCCACCACGGCCAAGAGGTGGTCGGAATCCAGGACAGAGGCATTCCACCGCACCGGTGCCGGGCGGCCGCCTTCCAGCAGCCGGCCGTCCAGAAACGCCACCTGCCGTAAAGACCGGTGAAACCCCTGGCGGATGTACTTGAGATAGGCTTCCTTCAGAGTCCAGGTGCGAACCAGGGCCAGGGCGTCGCTCCCATCGAGGGCCGTCTGTTCGCGGTCACTGAGAAGCAGTTGCAAAAAAGCCGGGTTGGTGGGGATACGCCGGCGCTCGATATCGATGCCCACGGCCCGGGCAGGATCCAGGCTGAGGGCGGCGGCGGCCCAGCGGCCGGCGTGGGTGATGGAGAGGCAGTGGTCCGGAAACAGTGGCAGGTACGGCGCGCCGTGGGCTTCATAGGCCACCGTGATCGCTCCGGGCGCCAGACGCGCATCGAGGCACGCGGTCACCAGGGTCTTCACCGCCAGGCGTCCGGCCAGCCATTCCACCTGGCGTTTGAGGGCCTTGAAGCCTTGAACGGCTTCCCACTCCCCCGGTGCCAACCAGTCCCGAAGCGCGGCGATGAATGAGAGATCCCCCGCCGGCCGACGCAGATCTCCGATTTCCAGATCGCCGAACCAGTCCTTCACCAGGGCTTCGATGTCCACTTGGCAGAGGCGAATGTCTTGGGCGATTTCTGAAACGGCGCAGGGCGGCAAGCGGTTGGGGCTGGCATTCGGCATGTTGGCACTATCCGGATCGGAGCGGCAATTCGGCATCGATCAAGCCCGCGACAACGCCGTCACTTGAATGGTTGTAGACAAACCAACGATTTCGGGATCGCCGATACGGATGACGGCGCCAAGTTTTTCAGCCAAGCCAACGGCAAATGCATCCGCATAGGAAAGCCGATGAACAGCCTTGAGCCGGGCGGCGGCAAGAATGTCCTTATGGTAAAACAAGCCACGGGTCAAGCCTCGCCGTTGAACCGTGTCATGGCAAGGCACTGCTCCCACGGTCACTTTTTTACGATGATCCGTAAAGCGACGCTGTCCCGGAATTCGTCCTCCCTCAAGAAGCCTTGCGCAAGTCTCCCACCAGTCGCTCGGCGATGCGGTCCTCGGGCTGCAAGCGATCCACCTTGACCATCTCGAAACCCTCGATCTCAACCACGGCCCGGTGGTCTTCATCGGCCAGGGTCAATCGGTAGGTGATGGTCTTTTCCCCGCTGGCGATCCGTTCGGTGAGGCAGCGATACACCGCACCGCGCCGGGGCGGGCCGTACCAACGCAGATGCCGGATGCTGTAGGGCAGCACGATATCGCCGCTGGTGAGCACCTCCAGCATGCCGCCGGTCTGGAACATGGCGTCGATGAGCTGCACGTCGGTGACGAAACGGGGTGTTGGTTCCCCCGCAAAAAACTCCCGCGGCTCGGGATGTGCGATGCGCACGAGCAGTCGCTGCCCATCGAAGCCGTCCACGGCGGTGACGGTGCGAAAGAGCCCGTCCATGAACAGGCGCTTGGGATGGTAGAGCAGCGCCTGGACATCTTCCGGCGCCGCCGGCCGGGGCAAATCTGGCCATTGCACGCGTGGCGCCCCGGGCCAGCGCTGAGCCACCTCAAAACGCCCCTCGAAGTGCCGCTTGGCCTCGCCCACCCGATGTCCCGCCGGATCGACAAAGCGCGATTCGATGGCGCAGCGGTAGGTGGCATCGCCATCCTGACGGGCGCTGATCTCGATGGTCCTGGGCCGTCCCTTGAGCAGTTTGATGCCATAGGGAATGTGAAATTCGGTCAATGCCACCGGCACCCGGCCGCAACCGTCTTGGAGGACCGCCGCCTCGGCCATGGCCTCGATGCCCGTGGCGCCGAGAAAAATCGGCACGCCGGCCCGGGTGTGATCGTCGAGGAACCGATCTCTCGCCATCGTCAGGGTGCGCTCAAAGACACTTTCTCCGGCAGTCCGCACCGTCCTGGTGTCAATGAAAGGCGCCGGCGAGCCCAACAGGCCGTCGGGATCCATGGCCCGGTCCCGACCGGTGAAGACCGCCTCCCGGGCCGAGGCATCCGCCAGTTCGTCGACAAAGCACGCTACCCCCCGGGCCAAGGGCAGAAAGGTCAACCCCCGCTCGGCGAGCACCCGACGCACCGTCTCACCGGTGGCCATGCCGGCGCCGTCCCAGGCGGTCCAGGCCAGGGTCTTGCAGACGGTTTCCGGGTGCCGCTGCTGGAAACGCTGGAGCAGCCGGCCCAGCATGTCGTTGGCCGCGGTGTAGTCCGCCTGCCCGGCGTTGCCCAGGCGGGCGGTGACCGAGGAAAATCCGATGACACTGCGCAGACCATGGTCCTGAAGGGCTTCGAGCAGATGGCCCAATCCCGCGACCTTGGTGTCGAACACCCGGGAGAATTGCGCCAGGCTTTTTTTGGCCAGCGGCTGGCTTTCCTCCAGTCCGGCGGCGTGAATCAGGACATCGATCTTCGTCTCGCCTTTCAGGGCCTTGCCCACCGCATCCCCGTCGGTGACATCCACGGCCCGGTAGCGCACCCGGAGCCCGGCCTGGCGAAGCTTTTCGATGTTTTCCCGGGACTGTCGGGCCGCTATCACCTTGGCCGCCATGCGCTTGAGGTCCACCGGCTTGGCCCGGGGATGGCGCTGGCGCAAGAGAGAAACAATCGCCCCCTCGTCCGCGGCCGCCCCCAACTCCGGGGCTTCTTCCTCGATCTCGCTGCGCCCGAAAATCACCAGCTCACCGTGCCAGCGCGCCGCAAGCCCCTGAAGGATGAAAAATGTGATCCCCCGGGCCCCGCCGGTGACCAGCACGGTATCTCCGTCGACGAGGAGGGCGCCGTCGGCGGCCGGCGCCGCCGGCAACAGGCAGAGCCCGAAACGCCGGCCGTCGCGGTAGCCGACCTCCACCCGCCGATCCGAACCGCCGATTTCCGCCGCCAGCGCTTCAGCCGCTTCATCCAGGGCCCCGGCCGGATCATCCGCCGCCAGGTCCACCGTCTTGACCCGGGCCTCGGGAATCTCCCGGGCCACCGTCTTGAGCAGGCCGGCCATGCCGGCAAAGGCCGGGTAGACCGGGCGGTCGTTTTGGTCATAGGCGAAAACCACCGAGTTAAAGCTCACCGCCGCCACCAGTCCGTCCCTGGCCAGGCGCGGCTGAAGCCGCTGCACGGCGGCAAACAGCGACTTGACCGCCACGGCGATCTCGGCCCGGCTTTCGCCGCTGCCCCCGTCGAGGAAGGCATCCACCGGCAAAAGATGCACCAGTCCGTTGAGATCGGGATGATCCGCCAGCACCCGGTCCATCACGGCGGCGGTTTCCACCGGATCGAGGAAATCGCAGGGATAATGGACCTTCTGTCCCCGGCCCAGGGTCACCAGGCGGGCGCCCGCGGCCCCCAAACGGGTCGCAACCCGCTCCCAGAGGCCATGACCGTCACAGGTGACCAGGAGCTTGCGCCCGACCAGTGATCTTGTCCGCCCGGGCAAGAGATCTTCCAGGGCGGTGACCCGGGGTTCAAAGCGCAGAACCATCGGCGAGGCCGTTTCTTCCGTCGAAACCTCGCCTTGCACCACTCTGCCGGGATCCGAAGGGGCATCTGCCCCTACTTCGGTGGGCACCGGGGAGGATTCCCCCAACCGGGAGCGGATGTAACCGGCGATCTTGTCGATGGTGTTCAGCTCCGCCAGGCGCAGGTCCTCGGGTACCGTAAGATGGAAATGCCGACTGATCCGCCCGAAGGTCTCCACCTGTTTCACCGTGTCGATGCCCAGGTCCGCCTCCAGGTCCAGGGCGGCATCCAGCATGTCCACGGTATAACCGG
>JAQVTF010000212.1 GCA_028700185.1 Desulfobacteraceae bacterium
CCTCGCCGTACTTGCGGCTGGGCACGCCCACCACCTGGACATCCTTGATGTCCGGATGGGTGTAGAGGAATTCCTCGATTTCCCGTGGATAGATGTTTTCCCCGCCCCGGATGATCATGTCCTTGATGCGCCCGGTGATCTTGCAGTAGCCGTTTTCATCCATGGTGGCCAGGTCCCCGGTGTGCAACCAGCCGTCGGCGTCGATGACCTCGGCAGTGGCCTCCGGGTTCTTGTAGTAGCCCTTCATCACATGGTAGCCGCGGGAGCACAGTTCCCCCTGCTCGCCACGGGGGACTTCCTTGCCGGTGGTGGGATCCACGATTTTGACTTCCACGTTGGGCAGGGCCCGCCCCACGGTGGTCACCCGCAGTTCCAGCGAGTCGTCCGGCCGGGTCTGGGTGATGCCGGGCGAGGATTCCGTCTGACCGTAAACGATGGTCATCTCGCTGGCGCCCATGGTGGAAACCACCTGCTTCATCACCTCGATGGGACACGGCGAGCCGGCCATGACCCCGGTGCGCAGGCTGGAGGTGTCGTAGGACTTTTTTTTCATTTCCTCCAGTTCGGCGATGAACATGGTGGGCACGCCGTGAACGGCGGTGCAGCGGGACGCCTGGATGGTTTCCAGGACATCAACGGGGTTGAAGGCCACCACCGGGGCCATGGCGGTGGCGGACACCACCGAACAAAGGGTGCCGATGACGCAGCCGAAGCAGTGGAAAAAAGGCACCGGAATGCAGAGGGTATCCACGGAGGAAAGGCGCATGCACTCGGCCATGCTCTTGGCGTTGCCGATGAGGTTGGTGTGGCTCAGCTGTACCCCCTTGGGGAAACCGGTGGTGCCGGAAGTGTACTGCATGTTGATCACGTCGTCCGGATCCATGGCATCCTGGCGGGCTTTCAGCGCGTCGTCGTTGACCCGCCGACCCAGGGCGAGCATTTCATCCCAGGTGAACATCCCCGGATGCTTGCTGTCTCCCAGAAAGACAACATTCTTGAGCATGGGCAGTTTCTTGCAAACGAGTTTGCCGGGCTCGCTCTCCTTGAGCTCGGGACAGACGTCGTCCAGGACCTTGAGATATTCGTCCGGTGATCGCACCCCTCCGATGAGCAACAAGGTGGTGGCGTCGGACTGCTTCATGAGGTATTCCAGTTCGAAGCTGCGGTAATTGGTGTTCACCGTGACCATCACGGCCCCCATCTTGCCGGAGCCGAATTGGGTCAGCACCCATTGAGGCACGTTGTTGGCCCAGATGGCGACTTTTTCCCCTTTCTCCACCCCCAGCGCCATGAACCCCTTGGCCACCTCGTTGCATCGATCCCGGAATTGCCGGTAGTTCAGGTCGATGCCCAACTTGTGGTACACCAATGCCCGATTGTCGCCGAATTGCTCCGCGACCAGGTCCACCAGTTGGCCGATGGTGATTTGACCGACTTCAAACTGCGGCAGTTGCATGTCTTTTTCCTCCTGTTCGCCGTGGAAAATAAATGGTACGCCGACGGTCATTGCGCCGTGGGGGTAGGGGAAACGCGTTGCCGCCGTGGGAACATCCGCCGCACCCGCCATGGGGATATCCTCGGTGCGTCGGATTGGTCTTAAGTCGATGAATAGCATTTTGTCAATGATTGTCCATATGATATTTTGTTCTTATTTTTTCTGCAAATGGATTTTCCGTGGTTTAATTCAACTTTTTTTGTGATTGGTCGAATTTTTGGGGTCATTCCAAATTTTGCCGCCTGACTCGATGCCGGGAAAAGCGATTGACAGGCGTGTGTCGCTCCGCTTAAGAAAAAGCGGTTTAAGCACAACTTGCGCCGGATGTGGATGGGCGCGGAAAAGCGGTATCAACGAGCAAAAGGAGGAGTGAGATGGACAAGAAGGTAACGGTGGTGGGCGCCGGCAACGTCGGGGCCACCGCGGCCCAGCGGCTGGCGGAGAAGGAACTGTGCGACGTGGTGCTGGTGGATATCATCGAGGGCGTGCCCCAAGGCAAATCGCTGGATCTGATGGAGGCGGCCCCCATCGAAAAGCACGATGCCAAGCTCACCGGCGCCAACGCTTACGAGGCCAGTGCCGGATCGGACGTGGTGATCATCACCGCCGGCATTCCGCGCAAGCCGGGCATGAGTCGCGATGATCTGATCGCCACCAACGCCGGGATCATGAAGAAGGTGGTCGCCGAGGTGGTGAAGTATTCCCCCGAGGCGATCCTGATCATCGTTTCCAATCCCCTGGATGCCATGTGTCACGTGGCTTATGAAACTTCCGGTTTTCCCAAAAACCGTGTCATCGGCATGGCCGGGGTGCTGGATTCGGCGCGCTTCCGCAGCTTCATCGCCATGGAGCTCAACGTGTCGGTGGAAAACACCCACGCCTTCGTGCTGGGCGGCCACGGCGACACCATGGTTCCCCTGCCGCGTTTCTCCACCGTGGCGGGAATCCCCATCACCGAACTGATGCCCGAAGACCGGATCAAGGCCCTCTGTGAGCGTACGGCCAACGGCGGCGCTGAGATCGTCGGACTGCTCAAGACCGGCAGCGCCTACTACGCGCCGGCGTCGGCGGCGGTGGAAATGGCCGAGGCCATCCTGAAGGACAAGAAGAAGATCTTGCCCTGCGCCGCCTACCTGCAAGGCGAGTACGGCTACAACGACCTGTTCATCGGGGTGCCGGTGAAGCTGGGCAAGGGCGGTGTCGAACAGGTGATCGAGATCAAGCTCACCGCCGACGAGAAGGTGGCTCTGGACAAGTCCGCCGCGGCGGTCCAGGGGCTCAAGGACCTGCTCAAGACCATGGGCTGAAGCCCGTTTCGGTTCGTTTGAAAATCACACAGGCGTCGACCGGCGTGCCGGTCCGGCGCCTGTGATGCTTTGGGTCGCGGTAATCGCCAAAGCCGGGCTCAATGAACTACCCTCACCAAGCGCAGGGCGCTGTGGAAAGGGTTTCCGGGGGCATTGCAGCCCCCCGGCCGGTTCCCGGCCAGAAATTGCCTTCGCAAAACCACCGCAGCAGTGTCTTAGCGGCGTTTTCGTCCCGGCCGCAGACACAGCCGCAGGCGCATCGGTGTTCGCGCTGAGACAGATCTTTGACAACCAGGGTGCCGCAGCGATGGCAGCGTTGCGTGGGTTTGACGGCCCGGGTGTTTGCCAATGCGAATACGGACGCAGCTTCCGCCGCTTTCGTCCGCAGCATTCCGAGCAGTTTCGATCCGGCGGCATCGAGAATGCCGCGATTCAGCCCTGCTTTGCGCGCAGCGCCATTGGGCAGGAAGGCCCCGAGGTTCTCAGGGTCGGGCTTGGGCTTCGGGGCCTTGCTCATATTGGCCGGCGACAACTCCTCGCTGGCCAAAAAGGCGAACCTGCCGATCAGGGCGGCGCTCAGCTTGTGGTAAAAATCGTGGCGTTGCCGGGCGACCTTGCCGTGAATATTGGAAAGCCGCTTGCGCAGCCGTTTCAACTTGCAGGTGTACCTGGCATACGGAATCGGTTGCTCCGGCTTCAGCCCGAGCATTTGGCGGATGCGGGTTTCTTCTGCGCTGATGTCGCGGCTGGTTGTCCGGATATCTTCCAACCGGCGCTTGAGCCAACGCGGGTTGTCGATCGTTTCGATCGAACCGTCCGCCTTGGCGATGGTCAGAAGCGTTGTTAGGCCCCAGTCGAAAGCGGCAGTCTCGCCCCCGGCGATTCTCGCTATCCGATCGGCTTCGACGTTGAACGTAACGGACAGATACCATTTGCCATGGCGCCGAATAATCTCGGCGGTCTTCGGTTCGCCGGTAAAGCGCCCCTTGCCGCGCATGCGCACCGTGCCGATTCCCGACAATCGCACTGTACCGTGCTTGTCGGGCCGCAGATTCAGCCGCCAGCCGTCGCCGTGGGTTTTATACCCCCACCCGGCAAAGCGTCGAATCGATTTGAACCGGGGGTAGCCGGGCTTTTCGCCGGCCTTGACCCGCCGGAAGAAGGCGTCAAAGGCTATGTCCACACGCTTTGCCGTCACTTGCAGCGATTGGGCGTTCAGGGATTCCAGCGCAGACGAGCGCCGACGCCAGACGGTCAGTTCCCGACACATGGCCGAAAAGTTCATCCCGGACTCACCGGCTTCGAACCGACGCCGCCGCTCTTCCAGCAGGCTGTTATAAACCCGGCAATGCAAAGCAAGCGTGTCGGCCATGGCCGATTCCTGCGTGGCGTTCGGGTACAACCGGTAAGTGATTTTGCGCTGGACAATTTCCATACAACTAAGTATAGTTGATGCATGGACGAAGTCAAGTTAAATAAGCTCTACCACTGTACATACGCGCTTAATTACCATTTTGTTTTTGTGACAAAATACCGGCGCAAATGTTTGTCGGGCGCAATGATCGACCGCCT
>JAQVTF010000048.1 GCA_028700185.1 Desulfobacteraceae bacterium
AGGTACGGGTCATCGACGGCCGGGAGGGAACGGCCGCCCGGGTGCGGGTACTCATCGAGTCCCGGGACCAGGACGACGTGTGGCAGACCATCGGGGTCAGCGAGGACATCATCGAGGCCAGTTGGCAGGCCTTGGCGGACAGTTTTCAGTACAAGCTGGCCAAAGCGGCCAATGGCAACGGGGCCAAGGCGGCGCTTCCTTGATTGGCGAGGCAGCGGCGCCGCTCAACATTTTTTTCGCTCAGACAGGACACGCTCATGAACCCAAGAGGAGCCAGCAACGCCGCAGTACCGCGCCGCCTCGGGCGCCGCGGTCTGCGGCCCATGCTCGATCGGACGGAACGACGCACCGGATGATCCCCGTTGTTTTGTATGTGCCATTCACGTTTTTGGAGGAGAACTCATGAACGACCGTCTGATTATTTTCGATACCACCCTGCGCGACGGCGAGCAGTCGCCGGGGGCCAGCATGAACACCGCCGAAAAACTGCGTCTGGCCACCCAGCTCGAAAAGCTGGGGGTCGATGTCATCGAGGCCGGATTCCCCGCCGCCTCGGAGGGGGACTTCGACGCGGTGAGCCGCATTGCCGCCAAGCTGGAAACCACCCGGGTGGCCGGTTTGGCGCGGGCCGCGCGCGGCGACATTGATCGGGCCTGGCAGGCGGTGCGCCACGCCCGGCGTCCACGGATCCACACCTTCATCGCCACCAGCGATATTCACATGCAGTACAAGCTCAACATGAGCCGTGATGAGGTGGTTTCCGCCGCCGCCGATGCCGTCGCCTATGCCCACAGTCTCACCGACGACGTGGAGTTTTCCGCCGAGGACGGCTCTCGCAGCGACCGGGATTTTTTGTGCCAGGTGTTCGAGGCGGCCATTGCCGCCGGCGCCACCACGGTCAACCTGCCGGATACGGTGGGGTACGCCGTGCCGGATGAATTCGCCGACTTGGTGCGCTACGTGATGGCCCACACCCCCAACATGGGCAAAGCGGTCCTCAGCGTTCACTGCCACAACGACCTGGGCCTGGCCACGGCCAACACCCTGGCGGCCATCGCGGCCGGGGCGCGGCAGGCGGAGGTGACCATCAACGGCATCGGGGAGCGGGCCGGCAACACCAGCCTGGAAGAAGTGGTGATGGCGCTGCACACCCGGCACAACTGGCTGCCCCTGGACTGCGGCATCCGCACGGTGGAAATCCATCCCACCAGCCGTCTGGTGAGCATGCTCACCGGCATCGTGATCCAGCCCAACAAGGCCATTGTGGGGGCCAACGCCTTCGCCCACGAGGCGGGGATCCATCAGGACGGGGTCCTGAAAAACCCCATGACCTACGAGATCATGCGCCCCGAAACGGTGGGCCTGAATCGCAACGCCCTGGTGCTGGGCAAGCACTCAGGCCGCCACGCCCTGCGGGACCGGCTCAAGTCCCTGGGCTACGATCTGTCCGACGAGGAACTGAACCTGGTCTTCAACCGATTCAAGGAACTGGCGGACAAGAAGAAAAACGTGGTGGACGAAGACCTGGAAGTGATTGTCACCGAGGGAATTCTGCGCACCGCGGAGATTTTTTCCCTCGAGTATCTCCACGTCACCGCCGGCACCACCGTCATGCCCATGGCCAGCGTCAAGCTCAACGTCAACGGGCGCGAGCGGCGGGAGGCGGCCTACGGCAACGGGCCCATCGATGCGGTTTACAACTGCATCGCCAGTCTCACCGAGACCGACAGCGAGCTGTTGCGGTTTACCATCAGCGCTCTGACCGGCGGCACCGATGCCCAGGGCGAGGTGACGGTGCGCCTGCGTGAAAACGGCCTGGTGGCCCTGGGCAAGGGGGCCGATCCGGACATCATCACCGCCGCGGCCAAGGCGTATGTCAACGGGCTCAACCGCCTCGAGTACCTCAAAACCCACCCAGCCACCACCAGCGGGGTGTGACGGAGCGTTCCAAGCCGCCGATGGGCACTGCGCCAAAAAGCCGAAGCCCGGAACCCCTCTCAGCGGGTTCCGGGCTTCGCTTTTCCAGGTTTCCCGTTTCAGCTAATGACCGCATTTGCCCGCCGCCTGGCAGGTGGCGCAGGCGCCGGCGTTGGGATCGATGGCGGCGGTGATCTCGAACCCCTCGGCACCGTAGTCGATCCGCACCGGTTGGGCCTTTTGCAGGAAAGCGGCGTTGATGACCCAAGTCACCCCGTCGAGTTCGAAGACGGCATCGCCGGCGCGTTGCTGGTCCAGGGCCAGGGCGAATCGTTTGCAGCCGCCATCACTGGAGACGTAAACCCGGATGGGCTGAATCTCGCGATCGTTGAAAAACGTCGCTGCCCTGGTTATAGCTTCCTTACTCACATCGAGCATGATTTCTTCCACCATGTCTGCTCCCGTCGGCAAGTCCCTCCAGGGCCTGGATCTGCGCAAGCGTTACGAAATCAACATCATCGCCGTCAAGGAGTTGGTGCCGGAGCGCTTCTTGATGGTCCCCGGCGCCGATTTCGTGGTCAAGGACAGCGATATTCTGGTCATCCTCGGCAAAACGGCCGATATCGAGAAGATCAAAGAATTGAAATAGCCGTCAGGACGGATTCGCCACGGCGGACAGACTGCGATCGAAGGTCTTGCGCAGGGAAAACTCGGCCTGCTTGCCATCGTTCCACTGGGCCACCGGCCTGAGGTAACCCACCACCCGACTGTAGACTTCGCAGTCCTGGAAGTTGCGCAGTACCGGGTCTTTGCGGTGGCAGGTGTCGCACTTGAGAAAAAATCGTCCCTCCGTCGGTTCGTAAACGGCCCCGCCCGCGATATGAATCCCGTCGGATTGGGCTGTGGCGGTGACTTCGACTTCGGCCTGGCAGTCTTGGCAGTGGCCGGACCAGGAAAGGACCGACTGGTCTGGATGGGCCTCGAAAAGGTCGCAAAGGCGCTGGGCGCTCATCAGGTGCATGAAAATTCCTCCTTTAGCATGAAAAAAGCCGGGATCCATCAGATTCCGGAGTGGTTGGCAACGTGCCTGGCGGGTCAGACGGACGCACTATAGAATTCAATATGTTGTGTGTCAAGAATGAAATTTATCAATATCCAGTGGTTGTTGTTGGCGTGGGTTCAATCGTCGATCAAGGTGTATTCCGGGATGCCGTAAAGCTTGCGGATGCAGTAGCTCAGGGTGTCGGGCAGATAGCGGCCCCAGAGCTTGATGGGGATTTCGTCGATGGTGGTCACCGGGCTGAGCCCCACGGCCAGCAGGTACTCGATGATGTAACCGATGTTGGCCGGGATGTTGCCCAAGAGCGATTCTTCCTGACGTTGCCTGAAGATCCGTGCCTCGTGCATGCTGCGGCCGATTTCCGACTCGAGCAGTTCTTCGTAGGTGGTGAGGATCAGATCCAGGCTCAGGTCCGTTGCCCCGCTGTGTATAAAGGTCTCGAAGTCCTTGGTCCCATCGCCGGTGGGCAGCCCTCGGCGACGGCAGGTTTGCCGATGGGGGGAGGCGGCGAAGGCGGCAATGATCGGATCCGCTTCGATCCGCAAGGCGACGGTGTAATGCACGGCGTTGTATGTGCCCTGGTGAATTTCTTTTTCCAGGATGCGCGCTCCCGGCAGCGCCGTCACCGCGGTTTCCAGCGCCTGGGCGCCAAACCCCCAATCGATGATCTTGGCGCCCACCACATCGCGGATTTTCATCTCTATTCGGGGCAGCTTGAGACCGCCGTCGCGGATGGTGGCCATCAATGTTTCCTCGGCTTTGCGCTGGACCGCGGTGGGGTCGATGTCTCCGTCAGGCGGTGCCGCGGTTTCCAGCACCAGTCTTTCAGACTGCCGCCTGAGCCGTTCACGCATGTGCAAGGCCGCGTAACGGCTTGATTTTTCGGCAATACGCTTGGTTCGCTTGAAACGACAGATGCTCAGTACGCGTCCGGCGGGATCGTGAAACAGGTATCCGGCCATGGGGGAGCCCACGAAGTAGTACTCCGGTAGGCGCCGGTAGTCGGCGATCAGTTCGGCGGCCCGCCGGGATGGGCTCGGACAGGTGGCGGTGATGAAATCCTTCAGGTCTTTTTTGCGGTAAAGCGCCAGGATGCGGGCTTTGGTGGCGGGCTCCAGGCGCCGGGTCAAGGTCTGCACGAAAAAGACCAGGGTGTGCCAGGCGATGAAGCTGTCATAGGTGATGATCCGGGTGATCTGCAGGGCGTCGTCCGGTGCCAGTTGATTGGAAAGCCATCGTTCGGTGATTTGCAGCAGTTGGCGTCGGTGCGTGTAGGCCGAGAGATACATGACCGTCCTTTGCCCGATCGGCGTCTTGCCAAGAGGCGGAAGATCGAAAGGGACTGTAGAATGTTCATAGTCCAGCCGCGGCGGGGTGTCAAACCGGCCGGGAGGCCGCTCTGCCTGTGGAGCGCATTTTGACACGGATGGGCGGTTCGGTTATGGTGCCGACTGTTCTCATTTCACCCTTTCCGGAGAGTGCCGAGATGGAAACCAGTGTTGCGCGTTGGCGCATTAACGTGGTGGCTTTTGTTCTCTTTGTCCTGATGCTGATCACCGGGGTTGCCGCTTGGTTGCTGCCCCATGGCGGAGGACCTGCCAGCGCGGTGTACGGCCTGCGCCAGGGGTTGCGTACCGTGCATCAGGTCGGGGCGCTGCTGTTTTCTCTCACCATCGGGATTCACCTGCTGCTTCATGGCCGCTATATCCGGCAGAATTTGAAGAAATTCGGCCTGCTCAAGGATCGCTGAACCATTGATGCCGCCGCCGGAGAAAAGGATCGCCTTTAAAAAGGGAGCTTCCAGCGCCAGGTTTCTGGCCGGCTGGCTGGAGGGGGTGGGGCTCATGGCGCCGCTGGCGCTGGGCCTGATGCTGTTCAACGGCTTGAATCCGCCGGCGATCTTCTTTGTCACCGGTCTGTTCGGCATCCTCACCGGGTTGGTGTTCCAAATCACCGTGCCGGTGGCGCCCATGAGCATCATGGCCGCCTATGCCATCGCCGGGGCCGTGCCCACGGACCGGGTTCTGGCCGCTGGCCTCCTGTCCGCCCTGGTGTTGGTGGCCATGGCCGCGACAGGCACCTGTGACAAGGTCCGTTCCTGGGTGGCGCCGTCCGTGATCCGGGGGGCCGAGGCCGCCGCCGGCCTCCTGCTGATCCCCACGGCAATGGATCTCATCACCGGGGCCACTGTGGTCCAGACCTTGTGTCATGCCCCCGAGCCGTATTTGAAAGTTCAGTCCCTTGGCGCTGTCCCCCTGGGAATTTTCATTGGAGCCGCCGCTGTCCTGGGGGCCCTCCTGCTGCTGAAGACACGGCGTTGGCCAGCCGGGCCCATCGTCATTGCCGCCGGACTCGTCCTGGGCCTGGTCCTGGGCACCCACGATGGCCTGGAGAAGTTGCAACCCGGATTTTACTGGCCCCGCTGGCTGCCCTACGGGATTCCGGCGGGCGCCGATTTCGGTTTGGCGCTGGTCATGCTCACCTTGCCGCAGATTCCCGGAACCTTGGACGAGGTGGCGCGGCTTTCACGGTTCGGCGGCACCGGGGCGCGCGGGATGACCGCCACCACCCTGTGCGTCGCAGCGGGCCTGGCCAACCTGGGCAGTTTTACCGTGGGCGGCCCGCCGCTGGGATTCAGCGGGACGTTTTCCGCCGGCCGTCGTTGGGCCGGCGTCATTTCGGGGGCCGTTCTGGTGGCCCTGGCCCTACTGCTGGGTTTTCATCTCGTCTCCTTGATCCATTTGATCCCCTTGGCCGTGGTGGGAGCGCTTCTGCTGCTGGCCGGTGCGCGTATGGCCCTGAGGCTGGCGCATCTGGACAACGGGCGGGAACTGTTGGCGGCCCTTGCCGTCTGCGGCGTCACCTGGGGATCGAACCTGGCCCTGGGCGTCGGCGCAGGTGTCGTCGTTGCCAGGTTATTGCGGGTCGAACCGACCATGGCAAAGCCGGTGCGCTGAAAGTTGACAAAAAGAATCGCTTGTGCTCCCATACCCTGGACAGATATCCCCGCTTCAAGCACCTCTTGATTCAAACGACACATCAACCATCAACTTCGAACGCTCCCGTTCCGGGAGTGCGGGAAGAGAGTTCCAACATGACTTCCAAACGTGTGGACGGCATCGATTTTTCCATCAATCCGGATACGCTGTACCGAGAGGAAAGCTTCACCGATTTGCAATCCGGAGCGGTGCGGCGTCTGGTGCCGGTTCACGCCGATGGCAGCACCGATGAGGGGCGCACCCCGGTCTTTATCGGCACGGCTCAGGTGCTTACCCCGGACGGCCCCCTGCCGATTCAGGCCGTCTTGACGGCCAACGACCTGAAAGACGCCATTGCCGTGTTTCCTGGCGCCATGCAGGCGGCCCTTGAAGAGATGATTGACCAATTGGAGCAGATGCAGCGGGAACGTCCGGAGACACCTGCCGACAACCCGCGCATTGTGATTCCGGGGAGAGATTTCTAAGGTTCTACCGTGGCAACGATGGGGGCCATCGTCGCCGACGCTTGCCTGGATGGCATCCTGGTCGGCATCATTGTGGGGTTGGGGCTCTACAATCTCGCCTTGTTCATTTTCGTGCGCGAGCACGGCTACCTCTATTTCGCTCTTTACAGTCTTTCCGCGGGGCTTTACATCCTTAGCGTCAGCGAGCGCCTCGGTTGCCTGCTCTGGCCCTTGCACCCGCGGTGGGACAGTCTTTTTTCCTGGCTTCTCGTGCCGACCACGGTGGCCTTGTTCATCCGCTTCTCCCAGCAGTTTCTCAGTACGGCGGAAAATCTGCCCTGGGCCCATCGATGCCTCCAGTTGATGATCATTTTGCTTTGCGCCGGTCCGTTCATCGGTGCTCCGATCATCGGCCTGGAACTGCGTCGCGCCGGCTTTGTCTGGAATACCCTCATCTCCTTGGCCGTTTTGCTTTCCACCCTCATCCTGGGGTTGATCTGCCTGTCGCGCGGCTTTCGACCGGCCCGGGCTTATCTGGCGGGCAACAGCTTCTTCTGCGTCGGGGTTTGTCTCTACTGTCTCGGGATCCTTGGGTTGGTTCCCTGGCATTGGTGGCTGAGAAACGCCGCGGTGCTCGGAATCGTCTTCCAGGTGGTGTTTTTTTCGTTGGGGATTGCCGATCGCATGGCCCGTCTGCGCCGGCGCCTGGCGGAAGAAGAGATCGAGCGCATTCGTTTTCAGCAGGAACTGGTGGACGCCAACAACCGGGAACTGGCCGAGCGGGTTGAATCCCGGACGGCGGAGCTGCGGCGTGAAAAGGAAGAAACCGAGCGATTGCTCTACAATATCCTGCCGCGACCGGTGGCGGCGGAGCTGCGTACCACCGGCGGCAGCACGCCCCGGCGCCACGATGAGGTGAGCATCCTCTTCGCCGACCTGGCGGACTTCACCGTCACGGTGGGCACCATCCCGCCACAGAAGCTGGTGGACGAACTCAACGCCATCTTCAGCGCCTTTGACGACATCGGGGCGCGTCACGGACTGGAGAAGATCAAAACCATCGGCGACGCTTATCTCGCGGTGGCCGGGCTTCCCGAACCGATGGCCGATCATGCCGTTGCCTGCGTGCGCTGCGCCCTGGAGATGACGGCCTTCATCGAGGCACGCAACCGCCAATCGGCCCTCAAATGGCCCATGCGCATCGGGATTCACAGCGGGGTGGTGGTGGCCGGAGTGGTGGGCAAGCGCAAATTTACCTACGACATCTGGGGCGATGCGGTGAACATCGCCGCCCGGGTTCAGAATGCGGCCGAACCGGGTCGCGTCAACCTGTCGGCCTACGCCTATGATCTGGTGCGGCACGACTTCCGGTGCCGGTACCGGGGCAAGATCGACATCAAGGGCAAGGGGCGCATCGACATGTACCATGTACTGGCGCCGGCCGGTATTCACGCCGGGATTGCTGACCCTGAAAAGGCATGACGCCGCCCCGACACATCCGGTTTTTCTCCCCCCATCCAGCCTGACCGAACCCATCCCGCGCGAAGAATCGATTTCGGACAAATCGGGGTTGACACGCGGCGATTCTTGGGGTAATTGCTCGCGTACAAAATATTGAGGTGCAAAATATTATGCGTGCCGAAGACTGTATATTTTTTCAATTGGGAAGGGCAAACCGGGCCAGCACCCGTTTCTTGAACCAGCGGGTGGCCGACCTGGGGATCACCGCGGTGCAGGCCATGGCCTTGCTTTTTCTCGCCGAGGCCGACGACGTGACCTCGGTGCATTTTGGCAAACGCCTTCAACTGGACAGCGCCACCCTGACCGGGCTGCTGGACCGACTTGTCTCCGCCGGCCTTGTCAGCCGCCGGGCCGATCCGGGGGACCGGCGGGCGATCCGGATTCTGCTCACCGAGGCCGGGCAGGCCAAGGCCAAACGGATCAAGTCCGTGGTCGGCGACGCCAACCGTGAATTCCTGGCCACCCTGACCCCTGAGGAGGGGTTGATCCTTAAATCCTTGCTCAAAAAAGTCCGATGACCCCCAAGACGTTCAAACGGCTGGCCAATATCTATCCGCCATTTCTCGGCGCCGGAGTGCGGGTGCGTTCGGTGTCGGCGGATTTCCGCCACATCAGGGTCGAGATGGCACTGCGCTGGTACAACCGCAACTACGTGGGAACCCATTTCGGCGGCAGCCTCTACAGCATGGTCGACCCGTTCTACATGCTGATGCTCATGCAGGTGCTGGGCCCTGGTTACATCGTCTGGGACCAGTCGGCGCAGATCGCCTTCCTCAAGCCCGGCCGCGGCACCCTTCACGCCGATTTCACCCTCACCGACGCCGATCTGGCGGCGATCCACACTAAGACCGCCAACGGCGGAAAGTACCTGCCTGAATTTGTGGTGGAGATTCGAAATGCTGATGAGGAAGTGGTGGCGCGGGTGAAAAAGACGCTCTACGTGCGCCGCAAGGATCCATCCGGGGCCGATTCTTTTTCGCCCTCCAGGTAGCGCCGCAACGCCTCCAGGCTGTCGGGCGTGATCCGGTCCGCCGGCAAATCGTGTTCCACGACTTCCGGCGGCATGAAGCGGCCCGAGACGATTTCCTCGGGCTGCAGCCTCATGGGACCGTCGTGAACACAGCGGTACACCCTTCCCCAGACCCGGCAGTGGGCGTCTTCCCAGAAGAAGTCGAAAAGCGCCGTCAACGGCTGGTCCGCGATGCCGAGCTCCTCGGCCAGCTCCCGTTGCGCCGCCGCATCGTAGGACTCACCGGCCAGAACCACCCCGCCGGCGGCCAGATCGAAGAAGCCCGGATACACGTCCTTGGTATCGGTGCGCTGGTGGACGAAGAGTTCGCCGCGGGAATTGAACACCAGAATGTAGCAGGCGCGGTGGATCAGATTGTCCCGCCGCATGCGCCAGCGCGGGGCGGCGCAGGCAAAACGGTTTGAAGGATCCACCACCGCGACCCGTTCTTGGCTGGGGGCATCGGTTGTCATGGCGTGCCTCCAAAAAATCGAGGTGTCTTATCATCCATCGCAGCGCACAGAAATCACGGGAAAAAAATCAAAAACGGGCCTCAAGCATTTTCGCGCAGAGATGATTGGCCGCCGACTGGGCCATTTTTTCTGCATCCAGGGCTGTTTCGGTCGAGGTGAAGGTAAAATCGGTCATCGAACGCCAACTGTCGATTTTCTTGCCGTCGGTGGCCCGGTGGATGTGCATGTACAGATCCACGTCTTTGCGCCATCCAGCCAAAGACAGCGTTTTTCGTACTGTTACGATGCCATCGATGACATAATCCACCTTCAGCGCTGCGGCTAATTGGCGGTATTGCGCATCGCTCAAGCCGAAGGTGCGCTGGAGATCCACTCCGGCGGTCTTGACTTGAAGCGCAACTTTTTCCTGATCGGCGAATCGGAGTACGTTGCGTGTTTCCAGGCAGTCGACCAGATGTTCGGCGACAAAGTCCGCCAGTTCCGGATCATTGGTGTTTTCGATGGGCAGCAGGGCCGCGGTGGGCGCAATGCCCTCACGCTGGCCCGCTGGGGGCTCACTTCGGGTGGTAGCGGTGGCGAAGCAGCCGGACAGCATCCCGGCAACGAGCAGAATAGATAGAATCATTGAGAAAAGTTTGCGAAGCGGCAACAGAACCTCCTGGGTTTGCGGTGGATGAAACAATTTTGACTCTGCGAGAAATAACCGAAAAATATATCAGGCCGTCGTTTCCTCCAATCGGCTGCGTTTTCGTTGCAAAAACCAAATTGCCGCCAACAGCAGGAACGCCGGAATGAACATCAGGTGCTTGGGCGGAATGTCCGCCGGTACGTAGACGTGGAGGATCTCCTGGTCGAAATCCATGCCGGCCTTTTCCGCCGGGCTGCCGAAGACGATGTCGTCCACGAAGACCCGGCCGTCTTCCACCCGGGTATCGATGCCGATGGCCAGCATCCGTTCCCTCGGGGTCGGCTCATCGCCCACCCGCAACATCAGGCTCTTGCCACGGAAATCCTCGCCGGCCACCTCGAGCCGCAGATGGCTGCCGGGATCGGTCTGCTCGATGATCTGTTCCAGCTCCGTGGACTTGATCTCCTCCAGCGGCGGGTAGATCTGGTCCCACCAGAAGCCGGGCCTCAGCAAGGTGAAGGTCACCAGTAGCAGGGCCAAAGTTTCCCAGAGCCGGTTCTTGGTGAGAAAGTATCGCTGGGTGGCGGCAGCGAAGACCAGCATCCCCACCACGGCGCCCCCCACCACGATGATGAAATGATACCAGGAGCCGATGCCGATCATCAGCAGCTCGTTATTGAAGATGAAGATGAACGGCAGCACGGCGGTGCGGATGTCGTAACCGAAGCCCTGGATCCCGGTGCGGATGGGATCGCCGCCGGAGATGCCGGCCGCGGCGAAGGCCGCCAGGCCCACCGGTGGGGTGTCGTCGGCCAGGATGCCGAAGAAAAAGACGAACAGGTGCGCCGCCACCAGCGGTACCAGCAAGCCGCTCTTGGACCCCAGGTCGACGATCACCGGCGCCATCAAGGTCGAGACCACGATGTAGTTGGCCGTGGTGGGCAGTCCCATGCCCAGCAGCAGGCTGATGACGGCGGTAAACAGAAGGATTAGTACCAGGTTGCCGCCTGAGATGAACTCGACGAACTCGGTCATCACCAGGCCGATCCCGGTCAAAGTCACCGTGCCCACCACCACGCCGGCGGCGGCCGTCGCCACACCGATGCCGATCATGTTGCGGGCACCGCCCACCATGGCCACGACCAGGTCGGCAAACCCCTGCCGGGCGGTGAATTCTGTTCCCTTGGCCTTGCGGAAGTATCCCTTGAGGGGCCGCTGGGTGACCACGATGAAGATCAGCAGCATCGTGGCCCAGTAGGCGGACAGGGACGGCGAGAGGCGTTCCACCACCAAACACCAGATCAATACCACCAAAGGCAGCAGGAAGTAGTAGCCGGTTTTCAGGGTGGGCAGCAGCAGCGGCAGGCGCTCGATCTCGAGGGTGGTTTCCAGCTCCGGCACCGTGCAGGCCAGGCGCAGCAACACCAGGTAGGCGATCATCAAGAGCACGCCCACGATGTAAATAGCCGCATCAGGGGCGATGACCTTGATCCACCCGATGCCGAAATAGACGGCGGCGGTGAGGACGATCATCAACAGAAAGCCGGTCACGAAGGCCAGCATTTTTTGGGTCAGGGTCCCGCTGCGCCGCCGCTTCAGGCCCTTGAGCCCCATCTTGCAGGCCTCCAGGTGTACGATGTAAAACAGGGCCAAGTAGGAGATGATGGCCGGCAGGAAGGCGTGCTTGATCACCTGAATGTAAGAGATGCCCACGTACTCCACCATCAGGAAGGCCGCCGCCCCCATCACCGGCGGCATGAGCTGGCCGTTGGTGGAGCAGGCCACCTCCACCGCGCCGGCCTTTTCCGGCGGGAAGCCCACCTTCTTCATCAGCGGGATGGTGAAGGTGCCGGTGGTCACCACGTTGGCGATGGACGAGCCGGAAACGATGCCGGTGAGCCCCGAGGCCACCACCGCGGCCTTGGCCGGCCCGCCGCGCATGTGCCCCAGTCCGGCGAAGGCCGCCCGGATGAAGTAGTTGCCCGCCCCGGCCTGTTCCAACAGGGCGCCGAAGAGCACGAACATGAAGACCATCTCGGTGGAGACCCCCACCGCGACCCCAAAGACCCCCTCGGTGGACAGCCAGTAATGGCTCATGCCCTTGGAGAGGCTGGCCCCCTTGTGGGCAACGACATCCGGCATGTAGGAGCCGAAAAAGGTGTAGATCATGAATACGGCGGCCACGATCATCAGCGGTGGCCCCAGGGCGCGACGGGTGGCTTCCAGCAGCAGGATCAGGCCGATGACACCCACTACCAGGTCCAACTGGGTGGGATTACCCGGGCGAGCCGACAGTCCTTCGTAGAAAAGGAACAGGTAGGCGGCGCAAAAGGCTGCCACCAAACCCGCCACCCAGTCCTGGATCGGGATGTAGTCCCGGGGAGATCTCTTTTTGAAGGTGGGGTAGGCTGTGTAGGCCAGAAAGATGGCAAAAGCCAGGTGGATGGCCCGGGCCTCGGTGGAGTTGAAGATCCCGAAGTTGATGATGAAGGGCAAAGGAGAGGCGTACCAGAGCTGGAACAAGGTCCAGGCCAGAGGGACGAAAAACAAAATCTGTTTGGGAATTTTTCCGGTGGGATTGCGGGCGCCGGTTTCGGTTTGGGCGACAATTTCCCGGGCCGTCTCCAGTGACGGCGCGTTGTCGGTCGCTTTCGTCATGGCAATGATCCTTATGTCAGGGGAAGGCGAAGTCACCGCCAGGGGAGGGCCCGGAAAGAAGGCGGCGTTGCCCCTTGGTGGTTTTTGGAAAAACGAACGCGCGCTTGCAGTCAGTGCAGGAACACCCGACCGGAAAGCGGCGGGCCGCTGGGCGGCCCGCCACCGGATACCATCTGATTACAGCAAGCCGGCTTCCTTGTAGTACTTCAAAGCGCCGTCATGCAGCGGGGCGGACAGACCGTCCTTGACCATCTCTTCTTTTTTCAGAATACCAAAGGCGGGATGCAGCTTCTTGAATTCGTCGAAGTTCTCGAAGATCGCCTTCACCACGTTGTAGATGATGTCCTCGGGCACCTTGGCCGAGGAGACGAAGGTGGCCCCCACACCGAAGGTCTTGGTGTCCGTGTCCGTGCCCATGTACATGCCGGCCGGAATGGTGGCATAGCGGTAGTAGGAGTTTTCCTTGACTAGCTTGTCGACTTCGGGACCGGAGACGTCCACCAGCACCACGTCACAGGAAGCGGCTGCTTCCTGGATGTTGCCGGTGGGATGGCCCACGGTGTACACGAAGGCGTCGATCTTGTTGTCGCACAGGGCCTTGGAGTGTTCATCGGGCTTGAGCTCGGAGGCCAGTTTGAAATCGTCCTTGGTCCAGCCCAAGGCATTCATCAACTCCTCCATGGTGCCGCGCTGGCCGGAACCCGGATTGCCGATATTGACGCGCTTACCCTTGAGGTCGGTGAAGGTCTTGACGCCGGCATCCTTGCGCGCCACGACGGTGAAAGGTTCCGGATGCACCGAGAACAGGGCCCTCAGATCCTTGTCTGGTCCCTGATCTTTAAAAGTCGAAGTGCCGTTGTAGGAATGATACTGCCAGTCGGACTGGACGACGCCCATGTCGAGCTCGCCGGTCCGGATGGCGTTGAGGTTGTACACCGAGCCGCCGGTGCTTTCCACCGAGCAGCGGATGCCGTGGTCCTTGCGGCCCTTGTTGACCAGCCGGCAGATGGCACCGCCGGTGGGATAGTAAACGCCGGTAACGCCGCCGGTGCCGATGGTGACGAATTTCTGCTCCGCTTTCACCGGTGCCGGGGCGGCGCCCCAGAACAGTACCAGGGCAAACGCCAGGGCGGTGGTAACTACCAATCCTTTTTTCATGTGGACCTCCTTTTACGGTTGTGTGGGGTTCGTCAAACGGTTTTTCGAGCAATGATCAATCATCCGTCGACGCACGCCGTTTTGCTCCGGCACGCACCGAACACGACTGAGGGGGGCTGGTCGTTAACGCACTCTAAAACGTGAATTCAATTCTTTTAGTTAATAACAAATCTTGAATCGGAACGCAACAACCACCCCGGGGGCCCACTGAAATAGGGCCACGCCTCCTTTCCGGTCAGGGTTCGGGCATCCTGATGATCGATAAGCCATCCGTTGTCATCCCGAGGAGCGAAGGCGACAAGGGATCTTTGCGAATCTGCCGTCACCTCCCGCTGGATTTCCAACCGCGGATTCCTCGCTGACCCTCGGAAGGACAACGGGAGGAGGCTGGCATGGCGAGGCCTCTCCGTCAAAATACCAGTTTATTTCTTGTCCGTCGCCGGTAACGCAGTCTCTTTGAGAATGATGCGGGCATCGACCACGCTCAGGCCCTGTTCATGGACGATGACCGGATTCAGATCCATCTCCTCGATTTCCGGGTAGGCTTCCACCAGGTCGGAGCAAAGGAGCAGGAGATTGACCAGGGCCTTCTTGTCGCAGGGTGGATTGCCGCGCAGGCCGTCGAGGATCTTGGACGACTGGGTTTCCTCGATCATGCGTTTGGCGCCACTGCGGCTGATGGGAAGGACGCGAAAGACCACGTCCTTGAGCACTTCCACCATGATGCCGCCCAGCCCGTACATGATGGTGGGGCCGAACTGGTCGTCGATCTGGGTGCCGATGATCACCTCCACCCCGGACGGCGCCATGGGCGCCACCAGTACCCCCCGGATATCGGCCTTGGGATTGTAGCGCTGGGCGTTCTTGACGATGGTGGAGAAGCCCTGACGCACCTGTTTTTCGGTCTTGAGTCCCACCAGGACACCGCCGGCATCGCTCTTGTGCAGGATGTCCGGGGAGACGATTTTGAGCACCACCCGATCGCCGAGGTCCCGGCTCAGACGCACCGCTTCCTCCGCCGTGGTGGCGATGCGGTCCCGGCTCGCCGTGGCCCCGTGGATTTCCAGCAAACGCTTGGCTTCCGGTTCCAGCAGGGCCCGGCGGCCGTCCCGGCGCACCGCCTCGATCAGGGCCCGTCCCTCGGGACGCGCCTTCTGCGCGGGATTGAGATCGAAGCTCATCTTAGTGTGGTAGGCTTTCAGGTAGCGGCCGTATTCGGCCAGCGACCCGATACACTTGCAGGCCACGTCCAACGAATCGTAGACCGAGATGTCGTAGTAGCGCAGCAGGTCCAGGGCATGGGGCTTTTCCGATGCAAAAAGACTGTGGACCACGATGGGCTTGTTGTACTTGCGCACCATCTTGCCCATCTGATGGGCGGCGTCTTCTTCCTTCAATGCCAGGGATTCGGCGAAGCGGATCCCGTAACCGCCGAAGAGGCCCACGAGCAGCAGGCCACCGACATTGGGGTCCTGGAGGATGATGCGGGCGCAGTCGGCAAACAGCGACGGGTCGGCGTCGGTCCCGCCGGCCACGTCCACCGGGTTGGGCACCGAAGCGGCCGACGGTAGGATGGCGCGGAGTTTTTTCTGCGTTTTCTCCGTGAGCCGGGGAATTTCCACCCCCAGATCGGTGAGCAGGTCGGCGGCGATGGTGGCATGCCCGCCGCCGTCGGCCAGGATGGCCACCTGGTTGCTCTTGATGGGCGGCAGGCTCGACAGGGTCTCGGCCACGGGAAAGAGCTGGTCGGACTTTTCGATCCAGATGATGCCGGCGCGCTGGAAGGCCGATCGGGCCACTTCACTCATGCCGGCCAGTGCCCCGGTGTGGGAACCCGCCGAGCGCTTGCCGGTGGCCGAACGACCACTCTTGAGCAGTACCACCGGTTTTTCCAGAGTCGTCTTGTAGGCCTGCTGCAAGAATTCGCGTCCCTGGCGCATTCCCTCCACGTACATCAGGATGGCCCGGGTATTCTCGTCTTGGCGAAAAAATTCCAGGTATTCGTGAAACTTGATATCCGCCTCGTTGCCCACCCCCACGTAGTAGGAAAAGCCTTTGCGGCTCTTGAGTTTGGCTTCGGTGATGAGGGTCAGGGCCATGTTGCCGCTCTGGGAGAGCAGGGCGATGTTGCCCTCCGGGGCATCGCGCAGGCCCACCAGGTTCAGGCGCCGAGTCAAGTTCATCATGCCCGAGGTGTTGGGGCCGATGAGCCGGATGTTGTTGGCTTGGGCCGCTTTCACCATCAGGTCTTCCAGTTTGCGCCCCTCGGCCCCGGTTTCACCGAACCCGCCGGCGATGATTACGGCGCCCTGAACCCCCTTGCGCCCACACTCCTCCAGGAGCTTGGGGATGGTTTTGGCCGGGGTGGTGATCAAGGCCAGGTCCACCGGTTCCTCGATGTCCGAGATGCTTTTGTAGCAGCGCAGTCCCAGGATGCTGTCCTCCTTGGGATTGACCGGATAGATCCGCCCGCCGTATTTTTCTTCCAGCAGGATGCGGATGGCTTGGTAGCCCCGCTTGGTTACGGCGCGGGATGCGCCCACGATGGCCACCGATTCGGCCTTGAGCACGCGGTCCAGTGTCATGATGACTGTCTCCCCAGGTGTGGTTTAACGGTTTACGCCTACTGATCCTTCTTCTTGCGGTCCTCGAATTCGGTCAGTGAGGTTTGGCGTTCCTTGGTGGATACGCAGGCCAGGCAGGCTTCCACCTCGTAGTCCATCAAAGCTTCCATGCTTACCTCGCCCCGGGCCATCAGCAGGCCCTTCTTGATCATGGCGATGGAAAAAGCCGAGTTGGCGGCGATCTTGGCGGCCATCTGCATGCATTCGTCCATCAGTGAGGCCAAGGGAACGCTGCGGTTGACCAGGCCGATGCGCTCGGCCTCCTTGCCGGAGATGTACTCTCCGGTAAACAGCAGTTCCCGGGCCTTGGCCGGCCCGATCAGATCCTGCACCAGGCGCATGGCCCCGCCGGTGACCGACGAGGTCACCTTGGCTTCCGGCGAGCCGATCTGGGCCTCGTCGGCGGCGATGCGGATGTCGCAGGCCAGGCCCAGCTCGTAACCGGAGCCCAGGGCGTAGCCGTTGATGGCGGCGATGGTGGGTTTTTCGAAACGGATCAGGCGCCGGGAGGCTTCCTGCAATTCCACCAGGTAGTCGCGGTAAGCCTCGATGCCGCGGGTCTTGGATTCTTTCAGATCCGCGCCGGTGGAAAAGGCCCGGCCTTCACCGGTGATGATCAACACCCGGATGGCCGGGTCGGTGCGGACATCGTCCATGGCCGCCTGCATGTCAAGCCACAGTTGCTTGTTCATGGCGTTGAGCACTTTGGGCCGGTTCAGTTTGATGATGGCGATGGCGTCGCGTTTTTCGAAGATGATGCATTCGTAGGCCATGGCGGTCTCCTTGAGAGGGGCTTTGGTAAGATTTTAAAGTCAAAATAAAATTTTTATCGATACTCTTAAAAATCTGCCACAGAATGGCGATAATGGCAACCCGGGT
>JAQVTF010000049.1 GCA_028700185.1 Desulfobacteraceae bacterium
GCCCTCCCCTAACGCCCCGAGGTCCGCCATGGCTGCACGTGCTCGTTGCTTCTCCATAGGCAGCAGGCTTCACCACATCCGGAAGGCGCACCACACCCAAAAGTCTAACGAGGCCGTACCAGGTTCACTTGCGTTAGGGCTCACTCGTTCGCAGTCTGGAGTGTCACCTCCATTGCCCCCACAATGCTGGCGGAGACCGGCCCGCTCCCCGTGCCCGGTTACCCTCACACGGGGGGCCGCTGCTACGTGATGAACGAGCAATTATCACGGCTGACTCCTTTCAGTCAGCAAGTCGCACCAGGCTTGCCCTGGCGCTCCGGAATGACAAGTTAAAAGTGACAAGTGACTAAAGTGAGCTAAAGTTAAGGATTATAAAGATTTTTAATCATCGCCGGAGCCCGGCGGCGGGATGGCCTCGGCTCACCGGTGGGCTGAATCAAGGCCTTCGCCACCTCATTCTTGACCATCCCGGTCATTCATACTATCTGAAGGGGCTTTTGAAAAAGAACTTTTTCAACCCGCGAAAGGAGCAATCATGGTCAGACTGGAAACCAGCATGGGCGATATCGTCATCGATCTGGACGCCGCCAAGGCGCCCAAGACGGTGGAAAATTTCCTCGGCTACGTCAACGAGGGCCACTACGACGGCACAATCTTTCACCGTGTCATCGACGGCTTCATGATCCAGGGCGGCGGCATGACGGCGGACATGAAAGAAAAACCCACCCGGGCGCCCGTGGAAAACGAGGCGGACAACGGCCTGAAAAACGAGGCCTACAGCGTCGCCATGGCCCGCACCATGGACCCCCACAGCGCCACGGCCCAGTTTTTCATCAATGTGAAGAAGAACGATTTTCTCAACCACACCGCCAAGACCGCCCAGGGCTGGGGCTACGCCGTCTTCGGCAAGGTGGTCAAGGGGCACGGGGTGGTCAACAAGATCAAGGGCGTTGCCACCGGCCGCCAAGGCATGCACGACGACGTGCCCAAGGAGCCGGTCACCATCCTCAAGGCCGAGGTGGTGGAAGCGGCCTAAACGGGCTTTCGCCCTCGTGTTCGCTAAAGCAGCCCCTGCTGGCGCAGCGCCTCGCCGGCCTGTCGGCCGATGCTCGTCACCACGCTCAGGGCCCGGGTGAGATGAAAGGACGCTTCGGCGGGAACCCCGGAACGGATCATCACCCGGGCTTTGTCCATGAGACGCATCGCTTCGTCCCACTCCGTATTGCCGCTGGCCTGACGCACCAATACGGTTTCGTTGAGCACCATGGACAGTAAATTTTCCGCCACGGCCACGGCGCCCTGACGGGTCAGGCCCTCGAACCCGGCGGCCTGGTCGCAAGCCGTCGACGCCCAGATGAGGCCGGACTTGATCTTGTCGCTCAGGGTGAAGGAAGCGATGTTCTGGCGATGGTTCATGGCGCCAACCCGTTGGTGGAGGGCTTGTCCACCGGCGGGAAAGCCGCTACGGACACCACCGTGACCCGTCCCTCACTGACCCGCCAGTGGACGTCTAGGTCGCGGATCCGCATCCCGTACACCGTTTTCGCGTCTCTTTTTCCATCATAGGCCGGCCGGGGATCATTGGCCAGGACGCCGGCGATCAGATCCTTCAGGCTGCCATCATCGATCCGGCGACAGGCGGCCTCGGCTTCCGGCGAGAATGCCACCGGCAACCGCGGCGGCGCCGCGGCGGCGTATCCCCCCGTCGCCTCGGCGATGGCGTCCGCGTACGGCAGGTAGGGCTTGATGTCCAGGACCGGGGTGCCGTCGAGAAAATCGCCGCCGCCGATCTCGATCTCGGCCCGGTTTCCCGCCTGGCGAATGCCGGCCAGGCGCACGGCCGACATCCCGATGGGGTTGGGCCGAAAGGCGCTGCGGGAGGCGAAGAGACCGATGCGCCGGTTGCCCCCCAGCCGAGGGGGACGCACCGTGGGGTGCCAGGAACGCTTCAGGTGGGCGTGAAAGACGAAGACCACCCAGAGGTGGGAAAAAGTTTCCAGACCGGCCAGGGTTTCGGCGCGACCGTAGGGGGCGAACAGTTCCAGCACCGCGGTGGCCTCGGGCACGAGCCCGGCCTGACGCGGAATGCCGAATTTTTCCGGAAATCCGGAGTGGATGCAGCCGATGGGGTGAAAACGGTACACGAAAAGCGGCCCCCGGTGTTACCCGTTGACGGATTTTTCGATGTTGGACAGGACGGTGGAGACCGGGACTGAAGACCGACGGCGGCCGATGATGGTGGCATAGAGTTGGCTGATCAGCATGGCCGCCAGCATGAAGGCACACCCCACCATCCCCCGCGGCGAGAGGACCTCCCCAAGGATCAGCCAGCCGCCCAGGGCGGCAAACACCGCCTCCAGGCTGAGCAGGATGGCGGCATGGGCCGGCGGGGCATCCTTCTGAGCCACCACCTGAAGGGTGTAGGCGATGCCCACCGATCCCAATCCACCGTAGAGAATCGGCCAGGCCGCCGCCCGGATCGCCGTCAAGGCGACGGATTCGAAGGTCAGGGCCACCGCCAGGCTCAGCAAAGCGCACCAGGCATACTGGAAACAGGCCAGGCGAAGGACCGGCAACCGCGGCGACAGCCAGCCGAGGATCAACAGGTGACAGGCCCAGAAAAAAGCCCCCGCCAGCTCCAGCAGATCGCCGAAGGCGATGGTGAACTGCTCCGTAACGCTGAGCAGATAGAGCCCCACCGCCGCCATCACGGCCCCGATCCAGGTTCCCGCGTCGGACCGCTGTCGATAGCAAAGCGCCAGAATCGGCACGATGACCACGTAGAGCCCCGTGATGAACCCCGCTTTGCCGGCGGTTGTGTACACCAGCCCCACCTGTTGCAGGGAGGCCCCTAGAAACAGGGCCGAGCCGGCCAGAACCCCGCCGTAAACCACGGTCTTTCCAGCGGGGCGCACGGCACCGGTCAGCGGCGGACGCCGAGCTTCCAACCATACCAGCGGAAGCAGGGAAAGACTGCCCAGGGCAAACCGCACCCCGTTGAAGGTGAACGGCCCCACGTGGTCCATGCCCATGCGCTGGGCCACGAAAGCCAGGCCCCAGATCGTGGCGGTGACCAGCAGCAGCAGGTCCGCTCTAAGGGCTCTTGATTCCATTCAAGCGTTGTGAAAATAAGGATGGAAAATCTGATCGGTCAGCTCGTGGTCGTCGAAGTCAGCCTCGGCGATGTCATCCAGGGCCAGCTGAAAGGCGTGGTGATCGAGCTTATGACCGCTCCAGCCCAGGTAATGCAGTTTACGGTCCATCCGGATCAGATTCATGTGCGGGTAGACCACCACCGACTTGGCCAGACTGCGCACAAAACCGGGGAGGATGAACGGGTCGAGACCATCGGTGGCCAGCTTCAAGATCAACACGGTTTGCTTGGTTCGCGTCAATGCGTATCTCCTGGTCGTTTCAATCGTTGTCCCGTCGGGGGCAACGGAAGGGGTCGCCATGGTGCCAAACCCCAAAATTCTGGTGAGTATATACCCCGCCGGGGGCATGTCAACCCGATTGATGGCAGCGCCATGAAATCAAGCCTATCCAGATGGGTCGCCATCGCACTGATCCTGATGGCGGCGCCCCTGGCCGGGGTGGCGTTGAGCGGGATCCCGCTCGGCGACTACCTCCGGTTCCCGCCACGACCTCGGGCCGTCCCGCCCCGGCCCTTCCGTTGGCCTGTCTTCTGGGGGTATGCCGTTTTCATCTTCGCCGCGGTGGCGCCGTTTTTGATCACCGGCCTACGGGCCTTGGCGCGTCATGGTTTCGGGCCACCGCCCCGGTGGCACTGGCCGTGGTGGGGCACCTTGGCCATCATCGCCGGAGCGGCGAGCTGGGCACTGGCCTGGTCGCGCTTCGGCTGGTTCGCCGCCGGCCAGCCCCACACCTTTGTTCCCCTCTGGCTGAGCTATATTGCCGTGGTCAACGCCCTGGCCTACCGGCGAACCGGACATTGCATGCTGACGCACCGGCGAGGGCATCTGGTGATCCTGTTTGCCGGCAGTGCCGTTTTCTGGTGGTTTTTCGAATACCTGAATCGTTTCGTGCAAAACTGGTACTACACCGGCGCCGCCTACGGTGCCCTGACCTACACGCTCCTGGCCACCGCCTCCTTTGCCACCGTGCTGCCGGCGGTGCTCGGCACCCGCGACTGGCTGGCCAGCTTCGACCTGTTTCGCCACGGCTGGGACGGTTGGCCGCCCCTGGGACCGCGGCCCCCCCGGCCGGTGGCGGTAGCGGCCCTGATCCTGGCCGCGGCGGCCCTGGCGGGAATCGCCGCCTGGCCGGACCAGCTTTTTTCACTGGTCTGGGTGGCGCCTCTGGCGGTGGTGGCATCGATCCAAACCCTCTGGGGCCGACGGCACCTGCTGGGCGAGCCGTCCCGGGGACGCTGGGCCCCGGTGGTGGCGGCCACGGCAGCGGCCCTGGTGTGCGGTTTTTTCTGGGAGATGTGGAACGCCGGCAGCCTGGTGGGATGGACCTACACCGTGCCCTACGTGCAGCGGTTTGAAATTTTTGCCATGCCGATCCTCGGCTATGCCGGCTACCTGCCCTTCGGTCTGGAATGCGCCGCGGTGGAAGAGCTGTTGACGGAACTCTCCGACGGGCCGGCCGGGAGTCGCCCATGACGGCCATCATCGAAATCCGCCACCTGGTCAAACGCTACCGGCATCTCGTGGCGGTGGACGACGTGAGCTTCACCTGCGAACCGGGCATCTGTTTCGGCCTGCTGGGACCCAACGGCGCCGGCAAGACCACCACCATCGAGATCATCGAAGGGGTCACAACGGCCGATGCCGGGGAGATCCGCTTTCGCGGCCATCCCCGGGATGCCCGCTTTCACCAGGAAGTGGGCATCATGTTCCAGCAAACCGCCCTGCTGGATTTTCTCACGGTGGGCGAAACCCTGGAAACCTTCGCCGCCCTGTATCGCCGTCCCGTGGACCTCACGGGCCTTGTCCAACGCTGCCGCCTGAAGGATATTCTCGGCCAGATGAACCACCGGGTTTCCGGCGGCCAACGCCAGCGGCTGCTGCTGGCCCTGGCCCTGGTGAACCGCCCGCGCCTGGTGTTTCTCGACGAGCCGTCCACCGGCCTCGACCCCCAGGCCCGCAAGGACCTGTGGAATATCATCGAAGCCATCAAGGCCGAAGGCAGCACCCTGATCCTCACCACCCATTACATGGAAGAAGCCCAGCGGCTCTGCGACACAGTGGCCATCATGGATCGCGGCCGGATCATCGCCCAAGGATCGCCCCAGGCCCTCATTGAGCGCCATTGCAGCGGCGTGACCATCGGACTGCCCGCCCACCGAATGGCCGCCGTGGGCAAGCCGACGCCCTGGCCGGTGCACCAGGTCCGCGACCGTATCGAGATTCCCAGCGAAAACCCGCGCGCCGTGCTGGCCGAGTTGATGCGTCGCAACGTGGACCTGACCGACATGACGGTGCACTCGCCGACTCTGGAAAATGTTTTTCTCAAACTGACCGGCCGGAAGCTGGCAGAGTGAAAGCGCAAAATGTTGCACGGCCCACCCTTCGTCCGACCTGTCGGACGGGTCCGACGGATACGCCCCCGACCTGGACCCTGAACCTGGAATTTTGAACCTTGAACCTGAAACCTGGAACCGCCACTTTGAATCTCAAGCGCCTCTGGATCATGATCATCGCCCGCAACCGGGAGTTTTTCCGGGACCGGGCCGCCTTCGGATGGAATTTTCTCTTTCCGTTTCTCATCGTGGCCGGTTTTGGCCTGATCTTCGGCGGTGAAGCCCACCGGACCTTCAAGGTTGGAGTGTTTCCCCACGCCACCAACGGGATGGTCGTGGACGCCCTCAATATCCCGGAGGGGTTCAAACGCACCGAACAGGTGGAGTTCATCGGCTTTGAAGATCGGCGCACCGGTCTGAACCGCCTGGCGCATCACAAGATCGACTTCCTCCTGGAAGCCGGGCCCCCGCCCCACCGCTACTGGGTCAACGACACCGCCCCCAAGGGCTACATCATCGAACGGCTCTTTGCCGCCAGCCTCTGTCCGCCACCTGCAGCACATTTGGCGACGCGCGGCACGATCCACGGCACCCCCATCCGCTACCTCGATTGGCTCTTTCCGGGGATCCTGGGCATGAACATGATGTTCAGCGCCCTCTGGGGAGTGGGCTACGCGGTGGTGCGCTACCGCAAGAACGGGGTTCTGCGACGCCTCAAGGCCACCCCCCTGACGGCCTTCGAGTACCTGTCGGCCCAGATGGTCTCACGCATTTTCCTGCTGATGTTCACCTTGGTGGTGGTCTGGACGGGGTGCGACCTGCTGTTTGATTTCCAGGTCCAGGGTCGCTATTTTGATTTGTTGATCGTATTTTTCGTCGGCAGCCTCAGCCTGGCGGCCCTGGGGTTGATTCTGGCGGCACGGGGGACCAGCGAGGAGTTTACCACCGGGGTGCTCAACTTCATCTCCTGGCCCATGATGTTTCTCTCCGAGGTCTGGTTTTCCCTGGAAGGGGCGCCGGCCTGGGTCCGGGCATCGGCCAACATCTTTCCGTTGAAGCACCTGCTCGACGCGGCCCGGGCGGTGATGAATGACGGAGCGACGCTGGTGGATGTCAGCCCACAACTGGGACTGCTGGCTGCCATGACCTTGCTTTTTCTCATCGTGAGCGCCGCGCTGTTTTCATGGACCAAGTGAACGGGCGCCGGATGGGGGAAGCAAGGTGCCAGGTGTCGCATAAAAAGAGCGAATGTTCCCCGAGTCCGTTCTGACACCCGAAACCGGACACCTGGAACCCGTCCCCATCCGAAACGAATGATTGCCGAACCGCCTTCGGCATGACCGTCGCGGAGTTTCCGCCAACGATTCAATCCAAATAATGGAGGGCATCATCATGGAATGGATTCTTTACGTCATCAGCATTCTCTGGCTGTCGGTGGGCGTCTGCCTGATCCTGTATACCGAGGAGACCCGCGGCGTCCTCCGGCCCTTGCTGCGACAGGCCGATCCGCGCCTGGTGGCCGCCTTGCCGGCGCTGTTCGGCCTGCTGTTCTTCGTGGCGGCGGGGGCCAGCCACTATCCCTGGTTCGTGCGCCTGCTGGGGATCCTGGCCCTGGGCAAAGCGGCCTTCTTCTTCCTCGACCCGAAAGGGTTGCGCCGGCAGGTCAACGATTGGTTCCTGGACAAGATGAGCCAGCGCGCCTGCCGCCTCTGGGGCATCGTGACGGTGATCCTCGCCACGGCCCTGTTCTCCTGGATCCGCTGATTTTGATGCCGCGCCTCTCTTTTTCGAGGCGAAGGGGCCAAGGCGTAAAATCAGGGGCAAACCAAAGGAAATCCCATGAATAAGGCTGGTGTGGCCAACTCGATCGGGTGTCTTGTGCTGGCGCTGTTCTTGGCCGGATGCGCCTCTTTCGGCAGGCAATGGACGACCCCCGAAGTCTCTCTGGTGGATATCCGCCTGCGGGAAATCAAGGTGCTGGAGGCGACGTTCAGCGTCGATTTGCGCGTCCTCAACCCCAACGACACCGCTCTGGAACTCAGCGGGCTGGACTGCGACATCGAAATCAACGGCCAGCACCTGGCCCGGGGGGTGGCCCCGGTGGCCGCCCGGGTGGAACCGTACGGGACCCTGATCGTGCCGCTGGAATTGTATGCATCGATGCTGGATATGGCCGGCGCCTTGATCGACGCGATGCACCGGGCCGCCCAGAGCGATACGGCGCAGCCGATGGACTACCGGGTGGCCGGGCGCATCGGGCTCAAGGCGGGCGGCTTTTGGACCCCTCCCTTGAACTTTGAAAATCGGGGCAAGATCGATCTCCACGCCTTGGCCCGGCCCTGACCGCCGCCGGTCCTACTCGTAGATTTTTTCCTCCACCGCGTCCGCCGAGGCCGCGTCGGCCTCGAAGTCGCGCACGGCCTGGGCGGGCCGCCGCTGGGCATGTTCCCGGTACCACTCGTGGGCCGCGATCATGCTCATCACCTCGCTGGTGCCGGTCCAGATCGAGGCCAGGCGCAGATCGCGCACGATGCGTTCCACGGGGAAAATATCGGTATAGCCGATGCCCCCCATGACCTGCATGCTGTTGTGGGCCGCCTTCTGGCAGGCCTCGGTGACGAATTTCTTCGTTTCCGAAACCAGGCGCCGGACCAGGTTCATCGGCTCCCCGCTGTCCACCGCCCGCGCCGTGGTGTAGATCATGGACCGGGCCGCGTCCAGCAACATGGCGGCTTCGGCCACCTGGAAACTGACCCCCTGGAACTGGTTGATGGTGGTGCCGAAGGCCTTGCGCCGGGTCGTGTAGCCGGTGGCCACGTCCAGGGCCGGCCGGGCCGCACCGATGGTCATGGCCGCCGTACCGAGGCGCTCGGGGATCATCATGGTGTTGAAAACCGCATAGCCCCCGTCCAGTTGACCGACAAGGTGCTCCGGCCCCACCTTCACATCACGGAACACCACCCGACCGGCCCCTCCGCCACGGCAACCCATCAAACCGTAGCGATAGGTGGTCTCCACCCCGGGGCCCCGGTCCACCACGAAACAGCTCAGGGCCTTGCGCGCTGGGGCCTCGGGGTTGGTACGGGCGTAGACGAGAAAGAAGTCGGCCCCTTCGGCGCCCACGATAAACCGCTTCTGGCCGTTGAGGATGAAGTGGTCGCCGTGACGCTCCGCCACCGTGGTGGTGCCGAAAAAATCACTCCCCCCCCGCGGTTCGGTGAGACACTCGGCGGCAAAACGCTCGCCGGCCAGCAGCGGTTTGACGTAGTTTTCCTTCTGGGCATCGCTGCCGTGCTGGATGATGGCATCGCAGACCAGCTCGGCGCCCACACCGAAGATGCAGGCGAAGATATAACCCAGGGTCCCCACCTCTTCCATCACGGCGCAGGTGCTCACCCAGTCCAGGTCACGGCCGCCCCACTGCCTTGGATAGCGGCATCCCATGAGGTTGCGCCGGCCCGCCTCCTGCAAGAATTCCTTGGGAAACTGGATCTCGTCCCGGTCCATGGCCAGGATCATCTCCCGCGGTACCCACCGCACCAGGTCCCGCACCTCTTCCACCAGGGCCCGGGCGGGCTCGGAAAGCAGGTAATCAAACATCATCGACCTCCTTGGTCAAAGGGTTGCCACTTCAGGCATTTTATGACTCGCCTTTCTCCAACTGCGCCAGCCGCCGGCGCAGTTTGGCCGCCACGGCTTGCAGATCCTCTTCCATCAACTTCAATTCGCGCATCCGTTCGCGGAGCTCTTCCAGCTTGCGTTCACCGTAAGCGAGGCTCTTGCGAATCTGGGCCGCCTCGTCCGGATCGCCCTCGTCAAAGCCGATCATTTCGGCGATCTCGTCCAAGCGGTAGCCGAACCGCTTGCCCCGCAGAATCAGGCGCAGCCGGGCCCGATCCCGCCGGCTGTAGATGCGCTGGTTGCCCCGGGTGCGCCGGGGCGCCAGCAGCCCTTTTTCTTCGTAAAACCGGATCGTCCGGGCGCTGACGTCGAATTCGGCCGCCAGATCGGAAATGGTGAACGGTCCGCTGCCAGGGCTATCAGATGACAAGATCGCACCCCCATACTTTACGTTAACGTTAATGTTAAGATCAAAGCGGGATCCCCGTCAAGAACCGAATCGATCCCCGCGGCTCTCCGGCCGAGTCGGCCTTTGCACCAGGCCCCGTTTTCGTTGTAGAAGAATCGTCAATTCACCGCCACCGGAAAGGAACCGAGACATGAGCGCCCTGCTGAGAATCGTCCTGGCCCAGGTCGAAGCCACCCCGGATCCCGCCACCAACCTGGACAAGGCCCGCCACCGGGTTGCTCGGGCCGCCGAGACGGGAGCGAAGCTGGTGGTTTTTCCTGAAATGTTCATGGGATTGCCCGCGAAAAACCGTCCTCCCGCGCTCATCGCCACCGAAGACGACGGTGCCTTTCCCCGTGGACTGGCAGCCCTGGCCGCCCAGAGCGGGCTTTTCATCGTGTGCGGCGGCTGGGAAGTCAACCCGGCGGGGCCCCGGGCTTACAACACCGCCTGGATCATGTCGCCCTCGGGGCGGATGGTGACCGCCTACCGCAAGCTCCACCTCTTCGATGCCCTGAACCGGTGCGAGTCCGAGACCATGGCCCCCGGCGATGCACCGCCGCCGGTGGTGGACATCGCCGGGGTGCCGGTGGGGCTGGCCATCTGCTACGACCTGCGCTTCCCCGAGCTGTTTCGCGATCTTGCCCGGCGGGGGGCCCATCTGGTCCTCGTCCCCTCGGCCTGGTACCAGGGTACGATGAAAGAGGCCCATTGGCTGACCTTGTTGCGGGCCCGGGCCATCGAAAACACCTTTTACGTCGCCGGTTGCAACCTGACGGGGGTGCCCTTCAGCGGACGCAGCGCCGTTTTCGACCCCTTCGGGGTGCCCATGGGGGATGCCGGAGAAACCGAAACCCTGCTGGAGGCCGAAATCAGCCTTGATCGCCTGGCGGCCGTTCGCCGCAAGTTGCCGGCCCTGGAACACCGCCGACTGGATCTATTCCGTGGCTAGGGCAACCCGAAAGACGGCTCAACGCCGGTTCATCGCACGTTCCAGACGATCCACAACCAGGGAGCAGGGCAGGGTCAGGGCGAGGTAGATCAGGGCCACGGTGATCCAGATCTCGAAATTGAGGAAGGTGGACGCCATGAGGTCCATGGCCTGAAAGGTGAGCTCCTGGATCGAGATCACGGAGACGATGGCCGAATCCTTGATGGTGGAGATGAACTGCCCGGCCAGGGGCGGCAGGATACGCCGCACCGCCTGGGGCAGGACGATGTGACGCATGCGCTGGGCCCGGGTGAAGCCCAGGGCCGCCGATGCTTCCCACTGGCCCTTCTCGATGGACTCGATGCCGCCGCGGACGATCTCGGCGATGTAGGCCCCTTCGAAAATCGCCAGGGTTATCAATGCGGAAGCAAAGCTGGCGAACTGGTCGGCCGGCGCAAAGAGCAGGGTCAACACTTGCCGGGGCGTGGGGCCGCAACAATCCATCAGCACGTTGAAGCCCAGCACCGGCAAAAGCTCGTCGCTTAGGAAGTAATAAAAAATGAAAATCAGGACCAGGGGTGGGAGGTTGCGCACCATCTCCACGTAGCTGCGCCCCAGGAGGCGAAACAGCAAGCGGCGGCTCACCTGGGCCATTCCCATCAGGGTGCCGAAGATCATCGCCAGCACCGTGGCCCAGAGGCTGAGCTTGACGGTGGTGATCAACCCCTTGAGCAGGTAGTTGGGCACCCAGCGCTGGGCATCGGCATCATAACGGCAGATGAACTGGGGCAAGGCGCCCCAGTCCCACTGGTAATGAAGCTGGACCTGGATGCGATAGACACCGTAGCCCAGCGCCAGGATCAGCGCCAACCCCAGAATCGCATCCAGGCCGGTGAAGCGTATGGACTTGTTGGTCAAGATCGGCAGCCTACTTGACGAGGGCTTCCCATTCCCGAGTCTCGAACCAGTGGTGTTTGCGCTCGGCCAGCCATCCTTCGCTCTCCACCACCCGGATCCAGTTGTCAAAGAAATTCAAGGTATCCACGTCCCCTTTGCGCACGGCGAAACCGATGGGCTCGCGGGTAAAGGTACCCGACAGCGGCAAAAAGAGTTTGTCGGGGTATTTGAGGGCATAAAAAGCCGGCGTGGGCGCCGAGGCCACCACGGCATGCACCCGTCCGTTGAGCAGTTCCTGGTACACCTGGGCCTCGGTGTTGAACTGTTTGAGCTGAGCCTGGGGCATGAACTTGCGCGCCGCCATCACCGGAGTAGCGCCGATCTTCACCGCCAGGGTCACCTCCGGCCGGTTGAAATCCGCGATGGAGGAAAACCCCTTGGCCAGCTCCTTGTGGGCCACCAGGCTCATGCCGGTATAGTCGTAGGGAATCGAAAAATTGACCTTGATGTTGCGCTTGGGCACGATGCCCATACCGCCGATGACCACGTCGAACTTGCCGGTCTGCAAGGCCGAGATGATCCCGTCCCACTGGGTCGGCACGAACTGCACCTTTACCCCCATGTCCTCGGCCAGACGGGTAGCCACGTCGATTTCGAAACCGATCAGCTCGCCGTTCTTGTCCTTCATGGCCCAGGGAACGAAGGTGTCCATGCCGACTTTCAACACGCCTCTTTGCAGAATCTGCTCCAGGGTGCTTTCCCCGGTCAACTGCTGCTGGAGTTCGCCGGCTCCCGCGGGCACCGCCATCGCTGCCAAGACCACCAACGCCAAAACGAGGTATTTTTTCAAGTTCATGGTTGTTTCTCCTTTCATCCGTCTTTCCCCGATGGCCGCCGCCCGGGGTCAACCGATGCGCAGATGCGCCTCCAATTGGCGCACCACCACCGACAGGCTCAGGGTTAACACCAGGTAGATGGCCGCCACCAAAAACCAGATTTCGAAGACCAGGTAGGTCTCCGAAATGATCGCCCGCCCCTGCATGGTCAGATCGTAGATGGCGATGGTGCTCACCAGGGCCGAATCCTTGATCAACGATATCCCCTGGCCGCTAAGCGGGGGCAGAATCCAGCGCAGGGCCTGGGGAAAAATCACCAGTCGGTAAACCTGCCATGGAGACAAACCGAGACTCCGGGCCGCCTCCCATTGACCCCGGGGCACCGAGACGATGCCGGAGCGGAAAATTTCCGAAGCATAAGCCCCCTCGAAGAGACTCAGGGCGAGTACCGCCGAGGCAAACGCCTGGATTCCCAGGATCGGCGCCAACACGAAGTAGACGAAAAAAAGCTGCACCAGCAGGGGGGTATTGCGAATAATTTCCAGATAGCCGCGGGCCAAGACACGCCCCAACCAGGAATGGGAGAGACGCAACAGCGCGGTGACCAACCCGATGACAAAAGCCAGCACCAGGCTCAAAGCCGAAATTTTCAATGTGACCACGAGCCCCTGCAACAGCGGGCCGGCCACCAGGCGGCCCTCCCGGCTCTGCACCAGGTATTCCGGCACCCGGTACCAGTGCCAGCTGTAGCCCAGGCCGGCCGTGCCGCGCACCAGCAACCAGGCCATCAGCGCCATCAGCGCCAGGTAGGCCAGAATATCCCGCCAGGGAAAGGCCTGGGGACGACCGGCGGTGATCAGAAAATGTCGGCGCGGCGCCATCGATGGATTTCCTCCATCGGCCCGACGCCTCGTGTCCGGCATTGAAATGGAAACGAAAGCGGATGCAACGGGCCGGTTTGTTGAGAAACGACAATAGGCCAGCGCCCTCCGACTGTCAATCCAGCCGCCGGCCGACAAGTTTCCCCTGGGCATCCAATCCGTCGATGCGCACGGTGATCAGCGTCTCCATCAACGCGTCGGGCCCCTCGAAGGTCACCGGCAGGTAGTTGTCGGTGACGATTTTCAAGCGGCCGGTCTGCGGATCGCGCCGGCTTTCCACCACGGCGGTGGCGTCCTGGCCCACGAACCGTCGATAAAAATCGAGGCGCTTGCGCTGCCCCAGACGGCGCAAGCGGGCACACCGTCGGGTGATGACGCCGTCGGGAACCGGATCGGACATGCGGGCGGCCGGCGTCCCGATGCGGGGGGAAAAGGGGAACACGTGCAGGTAGGCCAGGGGGAGTTGGGCCACCCGTTGATAGGTATGCTCGAAGGCCGCCTCCGTTTCACCGGGAAATCCCACCAGCACATCCAACCCCAGGGCCGCTGCGGGGACCGCGCGCGTCAGGGTCACCACCAGGTCGCTCACCTCCGCCCCGGTGTAGGGCCTTCCCATGCGCCGCAGGATTTCGTCGTCACCGCTTTGCAGGGGAAGATGAAAATGGCGGCAGCAGCCGGGCGATTTGGTCAAGGCGGCGATGAGCGCCGCGTCAAACTCCTGGGGTTCCACCGAGCTGACCCGAAAACGGGCGATATCTCCGGCGGCATCGATGCGCCGCAGCAGGTCGGCCAGGGTGGTGGCGGGCGAGAGGTCCTTGCCGTAGCGGCCCAGGTGAATGCCGGTGAGCACCACTTCGCGGTGACCGGCGGCACCGAGGGCCGAGACCCGCCCCAACACGTCTTCGACGGGCATGCTGCGGCTGCGCCCCCGGGCATACGGCACGATGCAGTAGGTGCAAAAAGCGTCGCAGCCATCCTGGATCTTCAGCAGGGGACGGGTGCGTCCGGCCACCACGGCATGACAGATGGGATCAAACGACCAGCCGGACGATCGTGGCGCCACCACTGCCGCGGCCGGCCCGCCATCGCGGGTCTCCAATTCGTCCACCAGGTCGGGAATCCGGTGTTTTTCGCTGTGTCCCACCACCAGGTCCACCTCGTTCATGGCCGTCAGCGCCTCCGGTTCCACCTGGGCGTAACAGCCGGTGACCACGATCCGCCCGGCGCCCTGGCGCTTGGCCCGGCGAATCGCCTGCCGGCTTTGCATGGCGGCCCGCCCGGTGACGGTGCAGGTGTTGATCAGGCACAGATCCACCGGCGGGCCATCGGTCCGACACCAGCCGCGGTGGACAAGCCGGCATGCCAGGGCTTCGGATTCGTACTGGTTGACCTTGCACCCGAGGGTGACAGTGGTGAAACGACCGGACATGAATATTTTTCCTTTCAGGCTCTTCCGTGCAAGCTGGAGACTTTTAACCCCGTCTCCCGGTGACGTCAACCTTGCTCGTAACGGGCCGACAATTGCGTAGTGAGCTGAAATTTGTTAGCTTTCAAGTTGCCTGCGACCCCCCTCAACCCTCTCCAGGTCTCCGGTGCATCGAATTTACCCAAACGCCAGGGAGGCGGCCATGGGATTCAAAGAAAACCTCAAACGCAAGATTGACATCGACCGTCTGGCCGCCCGGGTGGTGGAATCGGTGAGCGGCGGAGCGGACAGCTCCCGACGCATCGACAAGCCGGCCATGCGCCAACTGCTGGAGATGGCCGGATGGCCGGTGCACCACGAGCGGGATCTCGAACTGTACCAACCGCCCGGGGACGAAGCCGAAACCGTGCTGGTTCTCGACAACGACCTGCCGCTGTATCGCACCACGGTGGCGGACGTGGCCCTGCGCAAGAGCCCCACGGTCAAAGAGATGGTGAACATCCGCAACATCCGCCGAATCCTCAATGACGGTGACGTGGTCGTCTCCAAGAAAGCCGCCACCGTCGGCCCGTTACACCATGCCGCCGTCGCCCGCCTCGACCTGAGCTACACCGCCGAGGACGTCTCGGCCATCGCGTATGATGGCGCCGCCTCGCTGGATTCGCGCTATCCGGAAGGCGTCATCGAGGCGATGGACATGCTGGCCGAACTGCTTGGCTGGCAGCCGCCGCCCACGATTTTCGCATCTCCCCATCATCACATCTACGGACGGCTGGAACGCCGGGACGGCAAGGTGAACTACGGACCGTTGGTAATTTTCAGTCGGGTTCACCACCGCCTCTGGTATGTCGATCGGTCCTTGAACATTGCCGACGAAGACGACGCGGCCTATTTTCAGCACGTGCTCCAGGCCAAGGCCCAGGTGGCCGCCGAGGGCCTCGACGCCTTCAAGGCCATGGCCGCGGCGGTGCCGGCGCCGGGGCGCCTCGCACCGTAGCGCCGCCGAAGGCGGCCTTACCGGATGCAGATGATCGAAGGGAGCGCTATGGCTGTCCGCGTGGTGGGCCGCCCCAAGGAACGCACCGTTGGTCGTCAAGGCAACGGCGTAAAAATACTTCTCCGACCTTGATTTGCATCCATAAAACCGGCACATTGTCCTTCGGTTTCCCTGAAAGGATCCAGCCATGACCGTCTTGATCGTCGTTCTGGTTCTGCTTGTCGGCCTGCTCGCCTGGGCCGTGGGCCTCTATAACCGCTTGGTGCGCCTGCGCAACATGGTCAAGGAGGGCTGGAGCGGCATCGAGGTCCAGCTCAAGCGCCGGGCCAACCTCATCCCCAACCTGATCCAGACCGTCAAGGGCTACATGGACCACGAGCGCGGCGTGCTGGAAAAGCTCACCGAGCTGCGCAGCCGGACCTTGCAAACAGCGCAGCCGGCCGAACGCGCGCGCCTGGAAGGCGATCTCAGCCGGGCCATCGGCCGCCTTTTCGCCGTGGCCGAAGCCTACCCGGACCTCAAGGCCAACCAGAACTTCAAGGACCTGCAAGATGAACTGAGCCAGATTGAAGACCAGATCCAGATGGCGCGGCGTTACTACAACGGTACGGTGCGGGACCTGAACATCGCCGTGGAGTCGTTTCCGAGCAACATTGTGGCCGGCATGTTCGGTTTTCACCAGGCGGAGTTTTTCGAGATCGAAGACGAGGCCGACCGGGCCGTGCCGAAGGTGGACTTCTGAAACCCGGGAGGAAGAGAAAATGACGGACCAACCCGGTGACATGGCCCAGGTGGCCATCGATAACGCCAATCTGCTGATCGCACCGGCGCCGAGGCCGGCCATGGTGATGATTTTCGTCCCGGCCCTGGGCGTACGGGCCAACTACTACGCCGCCTTCGCCCGGGCGCTCAATCACCATGGTATCACCGTGGTGCTCAACGAGCTGCGCGGCCACGGGCAAAGCCCCGTAACCCCCAACCGGTGCACCGATTTCGGCTACTCGGCCCTGATCAACGAAGACCTCAGGAAGGCGGTGACGCATGTACAGGCCGTCTTCAGGGACCTGCCCCTGGTGCTGGCCGGCCACAGCCTTGGCGGTCAATTGGCCACCTTGTTTGCCGCGCGCTACCAGCCGAAGGTGGCCGGTATCATCCAGATCGCCTGCGGATCGCCTTACTTCCGCGGATTCCCGCCGGCCCGTCGCCGGGCCATCTACTGGGGATCCTTCGCCATCCAGACCGTCTCGGCCCTGATGGGCTATTTTCCAGGTCGCTTCTTTGGGTTCGGCGGCCGCGAGGCACGGCGCCTGATGAACGACTGGAGCCGCGTCGCGCGCACCAACCTGTTCAACTTCAAAGATGATCCCTACGACTACGATGGCACCCTGGCCGCCGTTGGCTGTCCGGTGCTCTCCTTCTGCTTTCCCGCCGACACTTACGCTCCGCTGCCGGCGGTTCGCTACTTCACCGACAAGCTTCCCCAGAACCGAGTCAAGCTCCGCCTGTTGAACATCCCCGAGTTCCAGGACACCGACCATTTCAACTGGATCGCCCAGGGCCCCCTCATCGCGCCCCTGCTGGCCGCTTGGCTATCCCGGGCGACGGTATGAAGCGGTTTTCCCGTTTCAGCACCTTCACGCCATAAGGGCACACCGCCGAGCAAATGCCGCAGGTGTGCCCGCCGCAATACTGGGGGTAGTGCGTCTTTTTCCAATGGTCGCAGGCGTGCACATCCAGGATTCGTTCGCGGGCCAATCCCGGGTGCCACGCTTCGCCGGTCAACGCCCCGGCAGGGCAGGCCGTCACGCAACGCATGCATTGGCCGCAGAAGCTTC
>JAQVTF010000050.1 GCA_028700185.1 Desulfobacteraceae bacterium
GGAAAACGGTGCCATTCGGCAAAAAAAGTGACGGAACCCCGACTTTGACGGGGCCCTGCCGATGACGGGATTGGGCTTGCCTCGGCAACGCTCCGGTGCTAATAAAATCAAATCATCCGAGCAGGGGTGTTCCGGGGAGACATCCGGAACTGAGATCATACCCTTGGAACCTGATACAGTTCATGCTGTCGTAGGGAGTTCGGAATCGTCCTCGGTCCGTTTGCAGCCCAGGCCGCAAGGCTCCCTTCCCCAGCTTTATCCCTCTGTTCAAATCCGTCCGTCCATGCGCGGTTCGTTGTTTTGCCGTAGCCGGTCACGGGCTGCGGCCTGACCTTTTACCAAGGAAAATATCATGCGTGTCGCTCTGACCATCGCCGGCTCCGATTCATCCGGTGGCGCCGGCATTCAGGCTGATCTGAAGACCTTCCAGGCCCACGGGGTCTTCGGTGTCAGCGCCATCACCGCCGTCACCGTCCAGAACACCTTGCGTGTTGCGGCGGTGCAGGAGTTGAAACCGGACATTGTGCGCGATCAGATCCTCTGCCTTTTCGAAGACCTGCCGATTCATGCGGTGAAAATCGGCATGGTCTCCAGCATATCGCTCATCGAGGCGGTGGCCGAGGCCCTGGGGCAGGTGGCGCGGCCGCCGGTGGTGCTGGACCCGGTGATGATCTCCAAGAGCGGCTTTCCCCTGCTGGCACCCGAGGCCCGCCAGGCGATGATCGCCCGGCTTTTCCCGTTGGCCGAGGTGGTCACCCCCAACATCCACGAGGCCGAGGCCCTGGTGGGCCGATCCATCGGCACCGTGGCTGAAATGCGGGAGGCGGCCATCGAAATCCGTAACCTGGGGGCGGCCAAGGTGGTGGTCAAGGGAGGCCACCTCGGGGAGGCCGCGGCCACCGATGTGCTTTACGACGGCCGTGATTTCAAGGAGTTGAGTCGCCAGCGCATCCACAGCCGCCACACCCACGGCACCGGATGCACCTTTTCCTCCGCCGTGGCGGCCAACCTGGCGATTGGAAAGGATTTCTTCGAGGCGGTGGACCAGGCCAAGCAGTACATCACCGAAGCCATCGCCCGGGCGCCGGGGATCGGACAGGGGCATGGGCCGGTGCAGCATTTTTACGCCC
The DNA here is from genome assembly GCA_028700185.1 of Desulfobacteraceae bacterium. Lineage (GTDB taxonomy): Bacteria > Desulfobacterota > Desulfobacteria > Desulfobacterales > UBA2174 > UBA2174. The sequence goes on from JAQVTF010000050.1 coordinate 1,131, forward strand.
TTTACGATGCCGCCGGCATGGTGGTGGATTGAAGCGGGAGGCCCGATGCCCACAAAAGCGGTCTTATCCCCGACCCGACGGAGTGCCTACGCGGTGGTGATGGTGGCCATGGGGGTGGCCCTGGCACCGTACACCTCCATCCCGGTGGGCATCGCCAAGGTCAACCCGACCCAACATTTTATCAACGTGCTGGCCGCCGTGCTCCTGGGGCCCGGGTGGGCGGTGGGGATCGCCGGTGGGGTGGCGGTGCTGCGCAACGTCATGGGCGCGGGGACCCTTTTGGCTTTTCCCGGCGGCATGATCGGAGCGCTGCTGGCAGGGTTCTGTTACCGGTATTGGCCCCGTTTGACCGCGGCGGCCGTCGGCGAGGTGGTGGGCACGGGGCTCATCGCACCGGTGATCTGCGCCCTGTTGGTGGCGCCGGTGCTCATGGAACGGGCCATCCCCCTCCTGGCGCTGATGCCCTCCTTTCTCGGCTCCACCCTTGCGGGCGCGGTGATGGGGGTCTTGGCCCTCCGGCTGCTCCAGCGAGCGGACGTCATTCAACTGGCAGGTCCACGTCCTTGATGTCCCAGCCGTTGTTGATCCAGACCTCGAACCTCGGTTTCACTTATGGCCGGGGAGATCGACAGCCGGCATTGTCCGATATCGACCTCGAAGCGGGGAGGGATCGGTACCTGCTCATCGCCGGTGCCAGCGGTTCCGGCAAGTCCACCCTCTGTCGCGCCTTCAACGGATTGATCCCCCATTTTTACACCGGTCGGCTGGTCGGCCGCGTCCTCGTGGACGGGGCCGACACCCGCGCGCTGAGTGTCGGGCGCCTCTTCCACCGGGTGGGAATGGTGTTTCAGAATCCCGAAGCCCAGCTTTTCAACCGTACCGTGGCCCGGGAAATCGCCTTCGGCCTGGAGAGCTTGGGGCTGAAGCGCGACGATATTCACCGGCGCGTCACCGAGGCGGCCGCCGCGGCGGGGATCGAGGATCTGCTGGAGCGTTTTCCCCATCACCTCTCGGGCGGAGAGCAGCAACTGACGGCCGTGGCGGCGATCCTGGCCCTGCGTCCCCGGGTGTTGATCCTTGATGAACCCTTCGCCAACCTGGATCCGGTGGCCACGGCGCGGCTGCGCCGGGTCCTGGCGAAGATCGGCAGACAGGGCCACAGTCACCTCGTGGTCTGTGAGCACCGCCTGTCCCTGACCGCCCCCGACGCCGACCGGATGGTGGTGGTCTGCCAGGGGAGAATCGCGGCCGACGGGCCGCCGGCCAGCGTCTTGTCCAAGGACGTGCGCCCCTGGGCGCTGGAACCGCCTCTGGCCGCTGGCGCCAGCCTTTGTCTCGGGCTGAGGCCGGTGATTTTGGATGTGGAAAAGCTGCCGCTGACCGGTGACGCCAAACTACGTCTCGCCGATCTGCTGCCGTCCCCCCCGGCGACGGGGGGAGAAGGGGAGGTGCTGCTCTCGGTGGATCAGGTGGGTGCCCACTGCGAGCAGCGGCCGGTGCTGCGAGATGTGTCCTTCAAGCTTCGGCGGGGGGAGATTGTGGCTCTGGTGGGCGCCAACGGCGCCGGTAAGACCACCTTGGCGCGGCATCTCAACGGGCTGATGCGACCCGGAAAGGGGCGGGTGGTGGTTTGCGGTCGGGATACCCGCCGGGTGCCCACTTCCAGCCTGGCCCGTCAGGTCGGCTTGGTGTTCCAGAACCCCGACTGCCAGTTTTTCAAGCTGACGGTGGCCGATGAGATCCGGGTTGGGCCAAGGGCCCTCGGCATCGAGGCCGAGGATTGGATCGCGTTGCTGGCGGAGCGGTTGGGGCTGACGGCGCTGATGCACCGGGCACCGTTTCGTCTGAGCGGGGGCGAAAAAAAGCGCGTGGCGGTGGCCGCGGCCCTGGCCTCGCGACCGGAGGTGCTGGTCCTCGACGAGCCCACCGCCGGCCAGGATCTCTTCTTTCGCCGGGCTTTGGGGGAGTTGCTCCTCGGCTGGGCGGGAGAAGGCCGGGGCGTGCTGATGGTGACCCACGACCTGGGCTTTGCCGAGCGCTACGCCTCGCGGTGGCTGGTGCTCGGCGATGGCACCATCGTCGCCGACGGCTCCCCGGCACGGATCATGGCCGATGGGGCGTTGCTGGCGCGCTGCGGCCTGATGGCCACCGACGCCTGTCGTCTGAGAAGCCGCCTGGAGGCGGTGGATCATGGTTGATCCGCGTAGCCGGCTGGCCCTGGCCTGCGGTGCCGCCGGGGCGGTGGTCGCCACCGGGGGGGCCTTGGCCCTGGTGGGGGAATACCTGTTGCTGTGGGGCTTGATCGGATTCTGGCATCGGGGGGGCAGGTATCTCCGCTGGTTGCGTCTGGTGGTGCCGATGGCTTTGTTCTTCGGTGTTTTGAGCGGGTGGGCAGCCGGCGCCTTGGCCCAGGGTGGGGTCGCCGCTCTCAAGCTGCTGAGCCTGACCACCGTCTTTTTCATCTTTTTCGAGGCCACGGCCCCGGAGGATTTGGGAAACAGTCTCGTGGCTGCCGGACTGCCCTTTGCCGTGGCGTTTGTTTTCAGCGCGGCGCTGCAGTTCGCCCCGGTGATCGGCCGCAAGGCGCATCGGGTCATCGAGGCCCAGCGGTCCCGGGGTATTCCTCTGGAACCGGGGTGGGCCGCCTTGCGCCACTGGCCGGCCCTTCTGGCGCCGCTGCTGATCCAGACCTTCACCCTGGCCGACGAGCTGGCCGAGGCCATGGAGGCCCGGGGGTTTTCCCGTCCCGGCCGAACCTTTTGCCGCGATTATCGCATGCAGCCGGTGGACTGGCTGATCGTTGCCGCCGGGGCGGGGCTGCTGCCGGCGGCCATCGTGTGGCTGTGATGGCGTCAACGGCGGAAAGCGGCGATATCCAACGAGGAAGGTCGTTTGACGGTGTGCCGGCAACCTTCCAGGGTGCTGGTGCCCGCGGCGATTGTCTGGCATACTTTTAAAATGATGGACGGCGGCCGGCCGACGGCCGAGGAACCCTTCAACGGGCGGCGATTTGCGGATCGATCCCGGGGCGTAGCCGGTGTTTAGTGCCGTGGCTTACAGCCACCCCTGGGCCTTGATGACCCCCCAGAACATCCGGGTGGCCACCGCCAGGAGCAGGAAGGCGAAGATTTTTTTCAGCCGGTCCACCGGCAGACTGTGGGCCATGCGAACGCCGATGGGCGCGGTGAGGACGCTGGCCACCACGATCCCGGCCAGGGCCGGCAAGTAGATGTAGCCGAGCATGGCCTGGGCCAGTTCGGTGGCGGCCAAGCCGTTGACGATGTAACCGATGGTGCCGGCAATGGCGATGGGGAAGCCGATGGCCGCTGAAGTGCCGATGGCGTGGTGCACCGGGATGTTGCACCAGATCATGAAGGGGACCGACAACGTGCCGCCGCCGATGCCCACCAGGCTGGATACCACACCGATGACGTTCCCGACCCCGAACATGCCGGCCGCTCCCGGCAATCGTCGCGACGGTTTGGGCTTTTTGCCCGTGAGCATCTGCAACGCCACGTAGTAGAGGAACAGGACGAAAAAGCCCTTGAGAAAGTTGGTACTCAGGCGGGCGGCCACGCAGGAGCCGAGGAACGTGCCCACGAAAATTCCGATCACGATGCGTCGCACCACATCCCAGCGCACGGCCCCACGCTGGTGGTGAGCCCGGAAGCTGGACACCGACGTGAAGATGATCGAGGCCATGGAGGTCCCCAGGGCCAAGTGCATGATGATGGCCGGATCCAGCCCCTGCCAGGTGAAGCAGAACACCAGCATCGGCACGATCACCAGCCCGCCGCCGATTCCCAACAGGCCGGCCAGAACTCCCGCCACGGCCCCCACCGCCAGATAAACAAGCAGTACCGTATACATCCGCCTTCCTCTAAAAACCGGTTGAAAATGAATTGCCGTCGCATTCGAACCAAACGCGTTGACTACCGCCGTTCGGCGTCCGGGTCAACCTTTTTCAGCAAGCCGCCCACGGGAACCGCCGGCGGCCTGCTGTAAGTTGAAAGGCGGACTTGATTTCAGACGGTACCCCCCTGGGGAGATTCCACCAGGCGTCGCGCCATGGCCGGGATGCCCCCTGTCCCCGGCGTCCCGGCCCCGAGGCTGCCGTGACTGGCGCCGGCAAAGTCCGGGTAGGCGTTGCCGCCGTGCTCGCAGCCGTCCAAACCCTCAATTTCTTCCTCGGCCGAGACTCGCAACCCGATGGTCTTGTGGATCACCAAAAACAGGGCCAGAGCGGTGCCGAAGGCCCAGATGAAGCAGGCGCCGATGCCCAGCAGCTGCACCCCGAGGATTTTGGCCGATGTGCCGCCCATGTTGAAGAGGCCGGCGGCCAGGGTGCCCCAGGCGCCGCAGACCCCGTGCACCGAGATGGCCCCCACCGGGTCGTCCACCCGGATCTTGTCGAAGAAAAGCACCGCGGAGAAGACCAGCACCCCGGCCACCGCGCCGATGAGGATCGAACTGGCCGGTGACACGTTGGCACAGCCGGCGGTGATACCCACCAGACCGGCCAGGACCCCGTTGAGGCTCATGCCGATTTCCGGCTTGCCGAAGCGGATCCAGGAGACGGTCATGGCGGCCACGGCGCCGGCGGCGGCCGAAAGGTTGGTGTTGACAAAGATCATGGCGATGCTCTTGTCGGCGGTGGTGGTGGACCCGGGGTTGAAGCCGAACCAGCCGAGCCAGAGAATGAAGACCCCCAGGGCCGCCAGGGGCATGTTGTGGCCCAGAATCGGCCGCACGCCGCCCTCCTTGGTATACTTGCCCAGGCGTGGTCCCAGGACGATGGCGCCGGCCAGGGCGCACCAACCACCCACCGAGTGGACCACCGTGGAACCGGCGAAATCGATGAAACCGAGTTTTTCCAGCCACCCGCCGCCGTTGAACAGTCCACCCCAGGCCCAGGCACCGAAGATCGGGTAGATCAGGGCGCTGATTACCACGCTGTAGATCAGGTAGCCGGAAAATTTGGTCCGCTCGGCCATGGCCCCCGAGACGATGGTGGCGGCCGTGGCGGCAAAGACCACCTGGAACATCCAGAAGGCCAGGACCCAGGGATCGCCGCCCAACGTGAAGTCGCCAAGGAAAAATCCGCTGGTGCCGAACCAGCCGGTGGGGGTGGCGCCGAACATCAGGCCGAAGCCGACGGCCCAGAACCCGATGGATCCCAGAGAAAAGTCCATCAGGTTTTTCATCATGATGTTCACGGCGTTCTTGGCCCGGGTGAACCCGGTTTCCACCAGGGCGAAACCGGCCTGCATGAAAAAGACCAGGCAGGCGGCCACCAGGGTCCAGAGGTAGTTGGCGTGGGTCTGCACCAGGTCGATGGCGGCCCTGTTGGAGGCGATGGTGGGGGCCGGATCGTCCGCCCAGCCCAGCGAGGCGGCGCACAAGACGAAGACAATGGATGACAGAACAGTTTTCATGGTTTTACGACTCCTTGGTTGACAACATTTTGGATCCAAATTTCAAGGCTCTAATATCGCGTCTCAAATCGCCGCGGTCCCCGTCTCGCCGGTGCGGATCCGGGTGACGGCATCCATGGGCAGCACGAAGATCTTGCCGTCGCCGATCTTGTGGGTGCAGGCGGTTTTCTGGATGATATTCACCACCTCGTCGGCCATGGCGTCGTCGACCACCACGTCGATCTTCCGGAAAATCGCGGATGTCGTTTGACAAGGCAGCTTCTACAAATCGTATGCCACAGGGGAAGATAGGGCTTTAAGTGTTTGACTTAAAAAGAACAAATGGCTGAATAAAGGTACATTCGAAGGAGGAATGAATCATACAAAAATGGGAGGGTCCATTCATTAAATTACAATTATGAAATACGTCATGGTTTCAAGGGACTTGGTGACCCGCCCCCTGCCGGTATGCATGGCAACCCGCCGGACTGCCGCCCTTTGCGATTGACGGCAGCGGCCGGGATTCATAAGATAGGGTGACATTAAAAAACGGGGGAGGCTTGTAACCGAGGCAGTCCTTCGGGCTCTAAAAGATGCGAATCATTTTGTCGGTGGCCTTTTGGAGTAAATCTTCAACCTGGTGGAGAACGGAAACTTCATGAGATGGCGAAAAATCGTGGTTATTCTGGGAACCGTCTCGGTCCTGTTCGGTTCTGTGACGGTGGGGTGTTCGCAAAGCCCTCCGGAGAGCCGCTCCGGGGGCCAATCGGTCGTTGCGACGCTGGAAGGTGCCGAAGCGTTTCGCCAGGCGCTGACCGAGGCTGGCGCGGGGCTGGTGGTGGTGGATTTTTATGCCGACTGGTGCGCTCCCTGCCGCCAGTTGTCGCCCATGCTGGAAGAGATCGCCCGCGCCCACCCGGACAAAGCGGCCTTCTACAAGGTCAACGTGGACCAAAACGCCGACCTCACGAAGGTTTATCGCATCACCGGCATTCCCCACGTGATGTTTTTTCGCAATAGCCAAGTCGTTCACAGCATCCTGGGGGTCCAGCACAAGGATGCCTATGTCCGGGCGCTAGACCGATTGTGACGGTGGCGCCTTCAGGGGAAAATCGGCAAAGATAACACCGGTCAGGCGGCGGTAGCGGGTCAGGTCCGGGGTGCGGCGGATCCGACGCCAGACCGTTTCCCCGTCCTCAAATCCCCGAGACGCATAGCGCCAGAACCCCTTCATGCGATCGAGCAGATGCCCGGGGCCGCTGAGGCGTCGGGCGTAGGCTTCGGTGAGCTCTTCATAGAAACGGGACAGGGCATCGGCCGGATTTTCCGGTAACGGCAAGCCTTTGATGCGTGCCGGCAACAGGGGGTCCACCAGGACGCCCCGTCCCACCATCCACTGGGATACCGTCGGAAATCGGTTGGACCGATGCAGGAACTCGGTGCAGGTGGTGATGTCGCCATTGTAGATGACCGGATGACGGCTGGCCGCCAGGCAGACGGCGAAACGTTCCAGATCAACCTTTCCGTCGTAGAGCTGAATGCCGGTACGCGGATGGATCACCAGGGCTTCCAAAGCGTGGCGGTCGAAGATCGGCAGCAGGGCGAAGAGTTCTTCGGAATTCGCGTAGCCCAGGCGGCTCTTGATGGAAAGGTTCAGGGGCAGGCGGGGCGACACCGCGTCGAGGAAAGCGGCGATGTGCGCCGGATAAGGGAGCAGGCCGCTGCCCCGGCGTTTGCGGGTTACCATGGGGAACGGACAGCCGAGGTTCCAGTTGACGCTGGCGTAGCCCAGGTCCGCCAGACGCTGGGCCAAATCGAGAAAACGGGGGGCATCGTTTCCCAGGATCTGGGGAATCACCGGCATCAGCGGGTTGGGCTCTGGCCGCAAGTCCGCGATGGCTTTCAACGAAGCCCGTCCGCCGGCGGCGACGACAAAAGGCGCCACGGCCATGTCCACGCCGGCGAAATGCCGGGCATAGACCGTGCGGTAAACGGCGTCGGTGAATCCCCGCAGGGGGGCCAGGATGATCTGCAGGTTGCCGGTGGGGGACAGGTGAGCGGATAGGGGACTATTGGTCGGCATCGATGCTGCCGCGGTTCTGCTTGATGCGCCCGCGCCGTTGCTTGGCCGCCAGGCGCCGCTCGCGGGAGGCCAGGGTCGGGCGGGTTTTGCGGCGGGTTTTGGGCGCTACCAGGGCTTGGCGGATCAAGGCCACCAAGCGGTCGATGGCGTCCTGGCGGTTTTGCTCCTGGGTTCGGTGACGTCGCGCCTCGATGACGATTTCTCCCTCGGCGGTGAGGCGTTTTCCCGCCAGGCGCATCAGGCGCCGGCGCACTGGGTCGCTCAACGATGAACAATGGGCTGCGTCGAAGCGCAACTGCACCGCCGTAGCCACCTTGTTGACGTTTTGGCCCCCCGGCCCCGAGGCGCGCACGAAACGAAACTGCAACTCGTCGGCGTCGATGGTGACATTGGGGGCGATAAGAATTTGCATGGCTGAAAAATTGCGAGGGTGCGCCCATGGTGGCGAACTGTCCGACCGGCCCGACTCGTCTGACAGGTCGGGCCGGTCGGACTCAATTATCGGATGCCACTGGCTTCTCGCATCCCAAATCCAATTTCCAATTTCGAGTTTCTATTTACCCTGCAAGTCCACCACCAGTTGCACCAGGGATTCCACTTGGTCGTCGGGTACCCGGCCCCGGACGATGGCTTGGCATACCCGGTCCTTGTCCAGGATGATGACATTGCTCGTGTCCTTGGCCAGGCCCCAGGCGTTGCGCAGACTGGCGTCGGTATCAAAGAGGATGGTGGTGTTGTACTTTTTGGCCTTGTTGCCGGCGATGGTGCGGATGAGGACGTTCGGTTTCCAGGTGGCGGCACAGTCGGCAATGCCGAATCCCTTGTAATGCTCGTCGCTCAGCCGACCCTCTGTCTTGGCTTTTTTCAGGGCGTCGGTGTAGTGGTCGTTCAGGTCCGATTCGTCCGGGTCCACGTAGCTGATGCTCAGCACCTTGCCGGCCCAGTGGTCCATGGTGAACGCCTTGCCGTCGGCATCGGGAAAAGACCAGGCCGGGGCTTTCATGCCGACCTTGAGTTCCTCGGCCGCCGCGGGTGCCGTCACCACCAACGCGGCCAGGGCCAAACAGATCAACGCGCGCTTCATTTCGGTTTCCTCCTTCCAGAGTTTTCGTTCATCGGCTGCGTCGTCGTCGGAAAACGGTGATTCCAGCGGCGATCAGTCCCCCATCTTGGCCATGTAATCGTCGTACATCGTTTCCAGGCCCAGCTTGTGCTTGGCCTCTTCCTGGCACAGGATCTTGAACAGGTTGCGCTGGGCCTCGTTTGTGGCCTTGTCCTGAAGCAGGTTGTAGAGTTTCAGAGCCGCTTCCTCCCGCTTCATCGCCACCAGCAGCAGTTCATGGTAGGCCAAGCCGGGGCGATATTCGATGTTTTCAACGTAATCGGAGCGACGGATGTCGGGAATCCATTTGAACTTGTAATCCGGCGCCGGTTCGGCCGTTCCTTCAGTCAATAATTTTTCCAGCATCTGCTGATGGTTGCGTTCTTCGGCGGCGAAATCCGCCAACATCTGGCGGATACCGGCAAAGTCCTCCTGCCGGCTGCATTCGGTGTAGAAGGCGGCCGCTTCCTTTTCCTTTTCGATGGCGAATTCCAGGATGTCCTTATAGTCTTTGAAATTCATGGGCACATTCCTCCAGGATGGGTTCAGGGTGTCAGACGGATGGGGCATCGAGCCGAAGGCTGCCGATGAGGGCCTCGACGCCCGCCATTTTCTGCTCCTCGAGGTAAGCGGCGATGCCGTCGATAATGGCGACGGTGGCCGACGGGTTGACGAAATTGGCCGTGCCCACCTGGACGGCGGTGGCGCCGACGATGAGAAATGCCAAGGCGTCCTCGGCGGTCATGATCCCACCGATGCCCACCACCGGGATGCGGACGGCATGGGCCACTTGCCAGACCATGCGCAGGGCCACCGGGCGGATGGCCGGCCCGGACAGCCCGCCGGTGATGTTGGCCAGCCGCGGCCGCCGGGTGGTGATGTCCACGGCCATGCCGGTGAGGGTGTTGATGAGGGACACGGCGTCGGCACCGGCGTCCTCCACCCGTCGGGCGATGGCGGTGATGTCGGAGACATTGGGCGAGAGTTTCACCATCACCGGCCGGTTCGTGTTCCGCCGCACCGCCGATACCACCCGGGCCGCGGCGTCCGGATCGACGCCGAAGGCCACGCCGCCGGCCTTGACGTTGGGGCAGGAGATATTGATCTCCAGGCCGGCGATGTCCGCCTCTCCGTCCAGCCGAGCGGCCAACTCGGCGTACTCGTCGATACTGCGGCCGTAGAGATTGACGATTACCGGTACGGTGAGGGTTCTCAGAAAGGGCATCTTCTCGCCGAGAAACGCCTCCAGGCCCACGTTTTCCAAGCCGATGGCATTGAGCATGCCACAGGGGGTCTCCACGATGCGCGGCGGCGGATTGCCCCGGGCCGGGTTCAGCGACAACCCTTTGACGATGATGGCCCCGAGCCGGTTCAGGTCGACGAAATCCTGAAATTCGGCGCCGTAGCCGAAGGTGCCCGAGGCGGTCATCACCGGGTTGGCCATGCGGATGCCCCCCACGCTGACCCGAAGGTCGGGGCCGTTGGAATCGGTATTGGGTCGGTTGTCGAGGCTCACGGGCGGTGGTCGCAGGATTGAGGGTTATCGATTTTTATTCTGATTTAGCACAATCGGTGCATTTTGGCCAAGGCTTGCTTTGCGGCGGGTTCGATCCGGACTGATGATGCGCTTTCCCCGGATGCAAGGGGTTTCCGCCCAGCGGTTCGGCGTCGGCCCAACCATGGCCGGCCGGCAATAGGGGCTTGAATAGCGGCTTTACAGGGCAAAAGGGACGTGACGAACTCAGGTTGCCGGGGCGAAACGCCGCGCCAGACCCTCGAAGGTCGCGTCGTCCAGCACATCGGCAAAGCGGCGTCCGCCGCGGCTCTTCTCCTTGTACAGGGCCAGGCAGGTCCGGACGATCTCGATGATCTGGTCTTCGCTGTAGATGCCCGGCAGCTCCCGGGCCAGACGCGGGTGGCGCCCCAGTTTGCCGCCGAGCTGGATCCGGTAGCCGGTTTCCCCTTGGGCCAGCGTCCCGGTGGGGCAGGCGGCGATGCAGCGGCCGCAGCGCATGCACAGCGACGAATCGATCCGGGGGGATGGCGAATCGTCGAGACGGATGGCATCGTCCGGGCAGGCCTCCACGCAGGCACCGCAGCCGCTGCACGGGATATCGGTGATCCGGGGGGTCGAGGCGGCCAGGATGCCGATGTCCTTGATCTGGACCTGGCTGCAACTGTTGGGGCACTCGGCCAGGCTGACCCGAAACTCGTGGTGAAACTTCAGCGGTCCATCCACCGTGGACTTCAGGAAAGAGAGCAGGTCCGCCTCCTGCAACACCGCCTCGATGCGCGCCAGCAGTCGGCTGCCGTCGCCGATGCGGTTGGGACACCCGCCGGCGGCAAAGCACCCGTCCACCTGGTAGCCCTTCACCTCCCGGGACATGCCTGAGACAAAGCGGCGGCGGCTGTCTTCCACCTCCTGGAGGGTCACCTGATGGTGTCCGGCCGCCGCGGCCTCGGCCTCTACCCGGGCGCGCACCTTGGCGCGGACGAAAAAGGGGACTTTGCGGATGGCCGCCTCGGCCTCTTCGGTCCATTCCATCGTGTCGTCCTCCCGCTTCAGCCTTGGCGGGGCTGGGATGCGGCCCAGGCCAACCAGGTGGCCAGCCCGCCGGTCAGATGGCGGGCCTCGATGCCCTTTTGACGCAGGTGTTCGGCCACCGTCCGGCTCACCGGGCCTCCGGTGAGGTCGTACACCACCACGGCTTGGCCTTTGCTGAACTCGGCGGCCCAGCGGTCCACCTGTTCCGGGTCGCGCCACTGGGCCCCGGGAATCCGTTGCGGGTTGGCCAGCAGGTCGGCGCGCATCCGTACGTCGTAAATGGCCCCTTCCGGGACGGTTTTGACCTGTTCGGCCAAGGTCAGGACATCGATTTCGTTTTTCATGCAGAGCCCCGTTTCAATTTTGGGTCCGAAGTCCGGATCGCAGGTTGTCGTCGGGCACCGGCGGGCGGCGTGTGAACCAGGGACGGGCCGATTCGAGTTGGGCCGCCAGGCGAAAGAGCCGCGCCTCGGTGCCGAAGGGGCCGATGAACTGGACGCCGCAGGGCATGCCCGCCTCGGTCCAGTGCAGGGGCACGCTCATGGCCGGCAGGCCGCAGAGATTGGCGATTTGGGTAAACGGCACGCGTTCCAGGCTGCGCTCGGTCATCTTGTCCACGATTCCCGAGCGTTGGAGCAGACCGCCCAGATTCAGCGCATTGACTGCCTGGATCATCAATGCCTCGATGCCGCGGGGAGCCAGCTCGCCCACGGTCGGGGGCGGATGCGCCGTGGTGGGGGTCAGATACAGGTCGTAATCCTCGAAAAAGTGGCCCATGTGGCGGGCTTCCAGGTCCCAGCGGCGCATGGCGGCGACGAAATCGGCGGCGGTCTGGGTGCGGCCGAGGAGCCCGAGCAGCCAGGTTACCGGTTCCACGTCCCGGCGTCTGGCCCGGCGCCCGATGCGGTGCTGTAGCTCACGGATGTCGGTGGCCACCTCGCCGAAGTACATCGTCACGTAGCTCTTGGCCAAGGCCCGGCCGTTGATGTCCGGCAGGGCCTCATGGACGTAGTGCCCCAGGCTTTCGAGGAGCCGGGCGGCGTCTTCGACGGCCCTGATGCACTCGGGATGCACCGGCGTGCCCATCGGCGAGCGGGTGTTGAAGGCGATTTTGAGCCGCCCTGGGTCGGCGCCCACCTCTTGCCGGTAAGGGCGCGCCGGGGGGCGGATTTCGTAGGGGGCCCCCGTGTCAGGACCGCAGGTGGCATCCAGAGCGGCGGCGCTGTCGCGGACGGATCGGCTGATGACATGCAGCTGCACGGCCCCCTGCCAGTTGCGGGCAATGCCCGGACCGTTGGGATTGCGGCCGTGGGACGGCTTGAGGCCAAAGAGGCCGCAGTAGGCGGAAGGGATGCGGATCGAGCCGCCCCCGTCGCCGGCCGAGGCCATGGGAACGATGCCGGCGGCCACCGCCGCCGCCGACCCGCCGGAGGAGCCTCCCGGCGAGTGGGCGGGATCCCACGGGTTGCGGCACGGGCCGGAGAGCTCCGGCTCCGTGACAGCCATCAGGCCGAACTCGGGGGTATTGGTGCGTCCCACAACGACCAGCCCGGCCCTCTTGAAGCGCACCACCATCTCGTCCTCATAGTCCGGCCGGTAGCTTCTCAGGGCTTTGCAGCCGTTGGTCATGGGGATCCCGCGGTCGGCGAAATTCAGGTCCTTGAGCAGAAAAGGGACACCGGTGAAAGGGCCATCGGCCGGCTTCGCGGCCCGGCGCCGGGCTTCGGCGTCCATGCGGCAGACCACGGCGTTGAGGACCGGATTGACCCGATCGATCCGTTCTATAGCCGCTTCGCAGAGCTCCCGCGGTGTCACTTCCCCTTGACGAACCAACTCGGCCAAGCCCAGTGCGTCGTAGTCTTCATACTCGGCAAAACCACCCAAATGAGATTCTCCCTTGGCCTAAATGAGGTATCGCGGCGGGCTTTCCCCAACGGCAGCGGACGAAGGTGGAAAGACCATGAAAATCGACCCCATACCATGGCGGTCGGCGGTGATCAAGAAAACAGGCCGGGGGTTGGGTTGACATTTGGGCTTGCCAAGGGAACACTGAAGCGCCTAAACAACAACATGGGCCGACGAATGGCATGCTTTGGCATTGTCCTGTTGTTGCTGCCGATGGCCGGTGCCCACGGCATGGATTCGAGCGCCCAGGCGGAGGGGATCCCGATGATCGAGCCCATCGATATCCAGAAGTTGCGGATAACAGTGATCTACGACAACTTCGGCGGAAACGAAAAGCTGCGAGCCGACTGGGGATTTTCCTGCTTCATCCAGGGGCTGGAGCGGACCATCCTCTTTGACACCGGCCTGGATGGGGCGATTTTCGCCCAGAACATGGAAGGGTTGAAGATTTCCCCGAAACAGGTCGATCTGCTGGTGCTGTCCCACGAGCACGGCGACCACATCGGTGGATTGCCGGCCTTTTTCCAGATGCGCACCAATTTGTCGGTGTGGGTGCCATCCTCCTTTTCCGCGCCCGTCAAAGCGTATATCCGCAAGGCGGGAGCCCTGCTGGAAGAGGTGGCGGATGACCCCCGTCCTCTCTGCCGCCAAGCGGTGACCCTGGGCAAGATGTCCGGCGGTGCATTCTGGCCCGACGAACAGGTCCTCTACATCGCCACCACCGAAGGCGGCGTGGTGATCACCGGCTGTGCGCATCCGGGAATCGTGGCCATCGTCGAAAGGGCCCGGGCGCTCATGGGACCCAAGATTCTGCTGGTGATGGGCGGGTTCCACCTCTCGCCCTACGGTGAGGGGCAGATTCGACGTATCGTGGATGATTTCAAGCGACTGGGGGTGCGCTACGCCGCGCCCTGTCACTGCTCGGGAGTGTTGGCTCGAAAATGTTTCAGGGAAGCCTACGGTCCCCGCTACATCGACATCGGCGTCGGTACGGTAATCACCGGAGCCGACTTCAAACCGGCGTCACCTTAAGATCGCAACCGTCCCATGAATCCATTACCATAAAAAAAGAGGAGGAGCCTTATGCCGGAATTTGGATCGCCTTTTTCAGGATTGGCCAACGGCCGCAAGTTGACCCACGAGGAGCTGGTCAGGGCCATCCGGTTCATGATCGCCGCCGAGTACGAAGCCATTCAGTTGTATATGCAACTGGCCGAGTCCACCGACAACAAACTGGCCATCGAAGTGCTCAAGGATATCGCGGACGAGGAGAGGGTTCATGCGGGCGAATTTCTTCGCCTGCTGCACGCCCTGGATCCGGAGGAAGCCAAGTTCTATGCGGAAGGGGCCGAGGAGGTGGAAGAAGAAATGAAGAAGATCGATTGAACGGAAAGCCGCTGCGATGAATGAATCGACGAAGCTGATCAACACGGCGCATTGTCCCGATACCATCGGCGGCAAGCCGCTGAACACCGTCAATCCGCCGTTGTTCCAGGGGTCGACGGTGTTGTTCGAATGCTGCGAGGACATGCACCGGGCCCAATCGGGCCAGTACGGCGGTGTCACCTATGGGACGGACCGCCTGCCGACCCAGCGGAGCTTCGAAGATGCCCTCAGGGATATCGAGGGGGGACATCTTTGTCGGGCGTTCCAATCGGGCATCAGCGCCATCACCCATACCCTGATGGCGTTTGCGCGCAGCGGCGATCACATCCTGGTCTGCGAGAATGTTTACGGCCCCACTGCGCGGTTCTGCGACCGGATCCTGTCGAAATTCAACATCCAGACCACCTACGTTCCTTCCGCCGTCGGTGGGGATATCGTCGCGTTCATCCGGCCGGAGACCCGGTTGATCTTTCTGGAATCGCCGGGCTCCAACACTTTTGAAATCCAGGATATCCCCGCCATTGCACAGATCGCTCGCAAAAAGGGTGTCGTCACCGTCATCGACAACACCTGGGCGACGCCGCTGTACCTCAAGCCGTTTGCCCTGGGGGTGGACGTGTCCATTCAGTCGGTGACCAAGTACATTTCCGGCCATTCGGACGTGCTGCTGGGGGCGGTCACCGTCAATGCGCAGCGAGCCGAGACGTTTGCCAACTATTACAAAACCCTTGAAATTTTCGCTTCTCCCAATGACTGCTACCTCGCCCTCCGCGGCCTGAAGACGTTGCCGGTGCGCCTGAAGTGCCATGAACAATCCGCCCTCCGGGTGGCCCGATGGCTGGAAACCTGCGATGTCGTGGACGAGGTGATGCATCCGGCCCTGCCGTCCCACCCCCAGCATCATCTCTGGCGGCGGGATTTTTCAGGTTCCTCCGGCCTGTTCGCCTTCACCTTCAAACAAGATTGGCCCCAGTCGCGCATCGCGGCTTTTGTCGACGCGCTGGATCTCTTCGGCATCGGTTTCAGTTGGGGCGGTTTCAAGAGCCTGATCACCGCCGGCCAGTACCGGCGGCCGACCGGCTCCAGGTATGCCGGCAGGACGGTAATCCGCCTGAACATCGGCCTGGAAGATCCCGAAGACCTCATCGCGGATCTGGAGAAAGGGTTTGCTGCCGCCGGGGTGGTAGATCAATCCAGCAGTTCGTAGCTGGACAGGGGGACACTGGCGCGCAGATGGCCCAGGATCCGCTCCAACAGGATGCCCTGGTGACTGTCGTAGGCGTAACCGAAGGTGGCCCTCACCCCCAATGAGATGAATTGCACGGCCCGGTCCAGGGCCATGGGCAGGCTGTCGCCTTGGAGCAGGCTGCCCACCACCACGCTGGCGAAGGCGTCTCCGGTGCCCGGGTAGCTGGTGGGCAGGTATTCGCAGCCCACCTTCCAGAAGCGTCGATCCTCCCGGTCGTAGGCGATGACCGCCGTCTTGTGGCCTGGTCCCATCTCCGGCACGGAAGTGACGATGACGATGCGTGGCCCCCGGGCGGCGAGGTCCACGATCCATTCCTTGATCTCGGCGGTGCTCACCGCGGGGTTGTACGGACGGTCGAGGAGTAGGGCCGCCTCGGTGAGGTCCACAACGGATGTTCCTATGGTATATTCGCACAACCATATGAAATAATTGTTAAATTCTGCAAAAATGGGAAAAATTGGTAGACACCAAAGCGGAATATTTCCATTGACTATGCATGCGTTTACTGATATAAG
>JAQVTF010000213.1 GCA_028700185.1 Desulfobacteraceae bacterium
GCGCCGCCGCCGGTGAGAACAATCCCGCGATCAACGATGTCGGCCGCCAGCTCCGGAGGCGTCTGCTCCAGGGCGATCTTCACCGTCTCCACGATGGCATCGATCTGCTCGGAGATCGACATGCGGATCTCCTCGCTGTCGATGGCCAGGATCTTGGGAATCCCCGAGACCAGGTCCCGCCCCTTGACCTCGATGGTCTCGAGGTTTTCGGTATCCGGATAGGCGTTACCGATAGAGGTCTTGATGATCTCGGCGGTCCGCTCGCCGATGAGCAGATTGTACTTGCGCTTGATGTACTGCATGATGGCTTCGTCCATCTTGTCGCCGGCCACCCGCAGACTGCGGCTGTAAACAATGCCGGCCAGGGAAATCACCGCCACCTCGGTGGTGCCGCCACCGATGTCCACCACCATGTTGCAGGTGGGCTCGGTGATGGGCAGCCCGGCGCCGATGGCCGCCGCCATGGGCTCTTCGATGAGAAACACCTCCCGCGCGCCGGCGGAGAGGGCCGATTCCTTCACGGCCCGCTTTTCCACCTGGGTGATGCCCGATGGAACGGCGACGATGATCCGCGGCCGGACGAAGGATCGACGATTATGCACCTTGCGGATGAAATGCCGCAGCATCGCCTCGGTGACCTCGAAATCGGCGATCACTCCGTCGCGCATGGGACGAATGGCCACGATGTTCCCCGGCGTGCGTCCCAGCATGGCCTTGGCTTCCGCCCCGACGGCCAGCACCCGGTTTTTGCTGCGATCCAGCCGCACCGCCACCACCGATGGCTCGCGCAGCACGATTCCCTTTCCCTTGACATAAACGAGAGTGTTGGCCGTCCCCAGATCAATGGCCAGATCGTTGGAGAATACCCCCAGTATGCTATCCATGAATCCCATTGTGTTATAGAATCCTTTATCTATACCAACCCGTTATCTATACCAACCCGTTGGCGCCGCGGGTCGGTTCGATTTCTCCAACCCCGGCGATTCGACAAGCCGGCGATCCGCCGGCACAATTGTTCTAAAGATCTGCTTTGCTAACAGATACGGGGGCGTTAAACAAGTGAAATATCCGATCGTAGCCCATCGACCACCGCCTCGTGGAGGCGCGGCCGAAAGGCCCGGATTCGGGTATTTTCACGACCGGGATGCACCCGGTTGGACAGCAGCACAACCGTGTGACCCGAATCGATATCCATCCAACAACTGACGCCGGTAAACCCCAGATGGCCTACGGTGCGGGGGGAAAAACGGTGCCCGCAGGACGGCATGGGCCCCGAGGGATGATCGAAGCCCATGGGCCGCCGGCCGTCGGCGGCGGGGTCGAGAAAGGTCCGCACCCACCGCGGGGCCAAAACCCCGCCGGCGCCTTGCCCCCGGTAGGCACCCCTTATTGCGAGCAATAGCCGATACACCGCCGCGGCGGTGCCGAAAAGCCCCGCGTGGCCGCAGACCCCGCCCAACGCGTCGCAGTTGTCGTCGTGGACCCGGCCCCGCAGCAGCCCCCGCCAGGGGCAACGTTCGGTGGCGGCGTAGCTGGCCGGAGGAACCGGATGGGCGTGGTCGATGAAGTAGAGAGAATCGATGCCCAGGGGCCGATACACCCGCTGCGCCACGAACCGATCCAGCCCGAGCCCGGCGATGGTCTCCACCACCCACCCGAGAATCATGAAGTTCAGATCGCTGTAAACGGTTTGCGTGCCGGGCGGCGCCTCCAGGGGCGTGCGGCTCAAACGGTGTCTGAGCCAAGGCCACCGCTGGCCGGCGGGCAGTTGGCGCAAACGTTCGAAATACGGCTCCCAGGCGGGCAGCCCCGAGGTGTGGCGCAGCAGTTGTGCCACCGTCACCCGGGCCGCCGGCTGCCCCTGGAATTCGGGCAGCAGACCCTCCAGCGAACTCTCCGGTGTCAGCCGGCCGTCGGCCATCAGGCAGATCAGGGCCGGGGTGGTGGCCAGCGGCTTGGTGAGGGAGGCCAAATCGAAAACGGTGTCCACCGTCACCCGCTGCCCCGTGCCCAGATCGGTGACGCCGTAGGCCCGGTGGCAAAGCACCCGGCCGCCCCTCGCCGCCAGGAGTACGGCACCGGGAAACACCCCGCCGGCCACGGCTTGGGTCATCAGGCGATGGGCCCCCTCGAAGGGATCCGCTGGTTCCTTTCGCAGGACCCTCTGCCCTGTTCCGTCAACCGCCACCGGCGACTTCCAGTACTGCCCGGGCGGCATCCAACCGCACCGGCAGCCCCAGGGGCCAGGTGAGATTGCGTGGCCCGTGTCCGATACCGGAACCGGCGACCACCGGAACGCCGAGATCCGCCAAGAGGTCCTCAAAGACCCACCACAGATCCGCCTCTTTGCCACAGTCGGTGAAATCCCCCAGCACCACGGCCCGCACCCCGTCCAGAACACCGGCCAGACGCATCTGGGTCAACATGCGATCGATGCGGTAGGGTGCCTCGCCCCGGTCCTCGAACACGACGACCCCTCCTTCAAAGCGGGGCGCAAAATCGGTGCCGATCAGGTGGCACAAGGTGGTGAGATTCCCGCCGCACAGGTATCCCCTGGCTTCCCCGGCGGTGAGCACCCGGGCCGCTGTCAGCTTCAGGCTGATTTGCGCGCCGTCCATCACCCCCGCCCGGAAGGCCGCCACCGTTTCTGGATCGGCCTGGGCGAGGCTTGCCACGGTGGGGCCGTGGAAACAGACCAGCCCGGCCCGCCGGCAGACAGCCCACAGCAGGGCCGAAATATCGGAAAAGCCCACCAGTCGTTTGGGATGGGCTGCGATACGGGAAAAATCCAGGCGGGAAAGCAGTCGCAGGCTCCCGTAGCCGCCCCGGGCACAGATGATGCCGGAAAT
Source organism: Desulfobacteraceae bacterium (assembly GCA_028700185.1). Classification (GTDB taxonomy): domain Bacteria; phylum Desulfobacterota; class Desulfobacteria; order Desulfobacterales; family UBA2174; genus UBA2174. Next base: position 2,850 of record JAQVTF010000213.1, read on the forward strand.
GGCCGGATCATCGAAGGCCGCCATCAGCGCCTCGGCCCGCAGATCGTCCTCGCCGGCGAGATACCGGTGGCGTTGATAAAGGGCCTCGGAAGGAACCGGCGCCAGCCCGAAATCTCGCAGGACCGCAAGCCCCGGAGCGAGCGCCTCGGCCCGGCAGGCCCCGGCCGGGGCCACCACCGCCACCCGGTCGCCGGGTTTGAGCGCCGGAGGGTACACCAATGGGAAACGGAGCGTCATGGCTCAGAAGCATACCAAGATCCCCTGCGGAGTCAAAAGGAAACCTCGGGCCCTGCCGGTGTCCTTCCGAGCGCGGCGAGGAACCTGCACAGTTGGCAATACGGCGGGAAGCGGGAACAGTCTCGAAGAGATCCCTCGTCGCTTTCGCTCCGTCGGGATGACAGGGGGGCGCCGTCGATCAAGCCCGGAGAATCGAAAAAACCCCTCGCCACTTGGTTCCTCGAAATGACAAAAGGCTCGCCTCCCCGCCCGAAGGCAACAATCCAGTTGACAGGGCCGGCCAAATTGCTTAGAAAGGTCGTCTGTGTCGGGGCGTAGCGCAGCCTGGTAGCGCACTTGAATGGGGTTCAAGGGGTCGGAGGTTCAAATCCTCTCGCCCCGACCAGCTAATGGCAATAAAAAGGGACGCTTGAAAAAGCGCCCCTTTTTTATTAGGCCTATCGTGTGGGGCCGGTTTTGACCGTTTCCGGCCCCGATCCCGACAAAAAACACGACAAGTCTTGGAGCGTGACATTGCGGATCCAGCCCAAAAACATCGGCGGCCTCCAGCCCACCGACATTCTTTTTCAAACCGCCTACTGGGCGCAGGTCAAGGCCCGTCTCGGCTGGGCGCCGCACGCCTTCGACCTCGTCCCTCGCGCCGGCTACCAGGGCGACCTCTTGATCCTGGTCAAATCGATCGACGCGGACACGGCCATTGCCTATGCGCCCCAGGGGCCCGAATTCGCCCCGGTGCCCGAAGACTACGGCCCCTACCTGGAGGCGCTGTCCGAGTCCATCCGCGCTCAAATGGGCAAAAAGGTGGCCTTCATCCGCTACGATCTGCCCTGGGCGTCGCCCTACGCCGACGAACTGGATCGCCATCCCCACCCCGTTGCTCCCGAAGACCGCATCCGCGAATTGCGCATGAACTTCAGCACGCGCCACTGGAACCTGAAAAAGGCCCCCCAGGACATGACGGTGGCCGACACCTACGTGGTGGACATCGGCGGCAGCGAAGACACCCTTCTTGCCCGCATGAAGCCCAAGACGCGCTACAACATCCGCCTGGCCCAGCGAAAAGGGGTCCGTGTGGCACCGGTGGCGCCGGATCAGTTGCCCCTCTTCTACCGGCTCTATCGCCAGACGGCGCGGCGCAACGGATTTTTCGCCAGCGACTACCGCTATTTCAAGGCCCTTTGGACGCCACCGGCGCCGTCTTCCGATTCGCCGGAGCTTGTTTTCCTGCTGGCGACCCACGGCGAGGACGTGCTGGCAGG
>JAQVTF010000214.1 GCA_028700185.1 Desulfobacteraceae bacterium
TGTGTGTTCGAATGATTGCCCCGATTCGAGGGGATTGAGACACCTATCCCCTATTTTTCAAATTTTCTTATTTTTAGGTTCGAATGATTGCCCCGATTCGAGGGGATTGAGACTCAATTTGAGTATTAATGAATTTCGTTCACTTTTTCGTTCGAATGATTGCCCCGATTCGAGGGGATTGAGACAGAGTCGGGGCATACCCTTGCAGCTTGGTTACTTGAGTTCGAATGATTGCCCCGATTCGAGGGGATTGAGACGTACCAGACCTGTATCATTTCAGGCCATTTTCTTTTAGTTCGAATGATTGCCCCGATTCGAGGGGATTGAGACAACCGCCGAACGCTTGACGGTTGCGCCACTTTTTTATTCGTTCGAATGATTGCCCCGATTCGAGGGGATTGAAACAAAAAAGGCGCCCTTTTTGGGGCCCCTTTTTTGTTGTGCGCCCAGAATGGGCGCACTCCTGCGGGTGTAAGTCCCGCCGTAAGTTGATCACAGCGAACGAAGTGAAGCGCAACTGCGTGAGGGTGACCGAGCGTGGGAAGGAAGCGTGGAGCATAAGCTGCGAGCCGATGGACAAGAATCGAATAAAAGGCGCTGCCGAGCAGGGCGAGCGGGCAAGAAAAAGCGAAGCTCTTGTGATCAAGGCGAAGTGGCGTAAATTCGGCGGTTGTGCAGCGAAGGAGTGCGTTCTTACCTGGGGAGATCTCGCCTTGCGCCTGAAAGGGCGACGGTGAAGAGCCGGAGCGAAAAGTCAGCAGAGGCCGTAGTAGCTGCCCGTTTGGGGCGAAGGGCCGAACGAGTAGGAGGGCCGAAAGCCGTGTCGCTCTGACTTGCAGTGCATCAGAAGCCCGGCGTGCCGGGGCGCAACGTGACAAGGCGGGGTGAAGAAGCCACGCAGTGTGCGGTGCGTGATGAAGCACGGACGGCGCGGCATGAAACCGGAAGCCCGGGGCGAGACGACCTGCTTGCGCAGGCGCTCGCGAAAGCGAACATGGAGGCGGCGTGGAGACGCGTCAAATCCAATCGCGGCAGTGCTGGGGTGGATGGGTTGTCGATTGCCGAGACGGCGGACTACCTGCGAACGCACTGGTTCCGGATTCGGGTGTCCTTACTGGATGGCAGCTACCGGCCCATGCCGGTGCGTCGCGTCCAGATCCCGAAGCCCGATGGTGGAGTGCGCGAACTGGGTATTCCGACGGTAACGGATCGGCTAATCCAGCAAGCGCTACTGCAAGTCTTGCAGCCCGGGATTGATCCGACGTTCTCCGACCACAGCTACGGCTTCCGTCCGGGTGCCGTGCGCACGACGCGGTGCTTGAGGCACAGCGTTACGTGCAGGAAGGCTACCGGGTGGTGGTCGATGTGGACCTGGAGAAATTTTTCGACCGGGTCAATCATGACATTCTGATGGAACGGCTATCGAGGCGAATCGACGATAAGGCCGTGCTGCGGCTGATCCGTCGTTACCTCGTGGCCGGAATCATGGATGGTGGCGTGGTGGTACTGGGCGGGCAAGCCTTTTGGCCTGGGTTCAAACGGTGGGAGGGGCTTTTTGGTGTCATTTGGCAAAAATTAACCTTGATTTTGGAAAAAGCCTCCTCGGTGCCGTCTAATCGGATGTAAGCCCGAAACATTAGCCGAGGAGGTGACTCATGACCACGCAATTGGCTCTCAATAATTTTCCGCGTCTTCATGTTCCACAATCGCAAACCAAGACTCAAGCATCATCGGCAGTGCCCGTGGGCGACGATCTGCTGGGGCCGGACGACCTGGTGCCGGTGCGGCGCGAGGCGGCGGGGCGAACCGAGCAGCGTGCGCTTGCCGAGTTGGCTGACCTGATCCGGCAGAACCGATGGGCCGACGTGGTGGACCTGTTCCATCCGGTGGAAGAAAAGTTGCCCGAGTTGGCCGATTACGGTCATGACATCCGGGTGCGCGAAAAGATCGCCTTTGCCCTGGGGCACCTGGGACGCCACGATGAGGCTATCACCGAACTGTCCGCCTGTCTCAAGAGCGAGCCGGACAATTTTTTCCTGCACGCCAGCTTGGCCTACACGGCTTACGACAGTCTCTGGGCCGCGAAAAACCGGCAGGTGCTGCTTTCGGGTAAAGCGCGAAATGATCGCATTGCCCTGGCTCATCGCCATTTTGCGGCCGCCCAGGCCCTGCGGCCGGACACGGTGACCAATTTCTACCGGCAGGGGATGCTTTTTCGTGAGATCGAAGGCAAGGACGACAAGTCCATCCCCCTGTTTCGCCGGGCCGTTGAAAACTGGGAGGGGCTTGAGGCCGATGACCGGCAGCGGCGCCACCAGGAGCGCAAGAACTATATCAAGTCGCTGTATCAACTGGCCGGTGCTCTGGTGGCGGTGGGGCGGCCGGATCGGGCCCTTGGGCACCTGCAGCGGTGCCTGGCCGAGGACGAGAGTACCAATTACATCGCCCTGCCGTTCAAGTACTTCGCCTTGGGCAAGGTGCAGTTTCATCTCAACAGCTACGCCGAGGCCCGTGATGCGCTGCTATTTGCCGCCAAGTGCCGGCACGACGGGCCTCTGGACTTTGTTTTCGAGCTGTTGGCGCGGGTCTATCTGGCCTTGGGCGGCACCGACAAGGCCCGCGAGGCCATCGGGCGGGTGCCCGAAGCGCGTCGTCGACCGTATATCCGATGGACCGAGGCGGATGTGCTGTGTGCCGCAGGAGAGTATGAAAAGGCCCTGCAAGTTCTCACCGCCTGCGTGAACCGGGACGGTTTTTCCCGACACAAAGGGCTGCTGCGCATGGCCCGAATCACGTATCTGCTCAACCGCTTCGACCAGTGTGCGGCGCATGCCGAGGCGGCGCGGCGGTTTTTCCGGGAAAAGTGGACCAACGACTGCAACGAGGGGGTGTTTTGGTTGGCGGCGGCCAATCTGCGACAGGGGCGTCTCGATGAAGCGGGCCGGTTGGCCGGGGAACTGGAAACCCTGGATCCGCGTTTTCCACGCCTGGATCGCCTCAAAAACGCCATCGGCAAGCAGAAGAAATAGCCGTGGCGTTGACTATTTACCCCAGGGTGAGTGAAGCCAGGCCCATTTTCAAGTTTAACTTCAACCCGTTGACGAGGAGGTCCCGATGACCGAACCCGCCCTGAATCCAGACCGCCCGGTTTCACCGTCAGCCACCGCGGTTCCGGATTTGACGCTTGTTTTGGCCCGGCTGGAGACCGCGGTCCTCCACGGCGAAGTGCCCGATGAGGTGCGGGCCACCCTGGGGCGCCGGGCCTTGTGGCAGAATCTTGACAGCCAGGGCCGGTTGCGCTGGGCGCGCCTGGCTCTGGCCGCCGGTGAGATGGAAACCGCAATGGCGATCCTGGAAGCAATCAATTCCCAAGAGCCGAAAATGACCGAGGCCTGGCAGGATCGGCTGGAGTTGCTGGCCGTGCTCGACCGGCGTCAGGATTTGGCTAGGGCCGCCGCCGCCGGACGCTCGGCTATCGGTGAAACGGCCTACCATCTCTGGATGGCCAGGGCCGCCGACAAGAAAGGCGAGCCGGATGCCGGGGAAGAAGAGGCGATTTCGGGGCCTTTCGCCCGCCTGCGGGGGCGGGAGGCCGCCGTTCGGCGCTACATGGATCTGTTCGCGGGCAGGGAGGATTGCTTCGCACGCCAGTGGGCCAATCGTGACGAGATGCGCCAAGGGTATGCCCCGGTGCGGCGCCCCCTGGCTTATGAGGATGTGGAAGAGCACCTGGCCGGTCGCAAGACTTACGGGATTTACCTCATGCGCAGCGATGCCACCGTGACCTGTGCGGTGATTGACGCCGATTTGAAACCCGATTTCCGACATCGTGCCTTGCCGGCCGAAGAGCGGCGCAAGGTCCAACGGGAGGCCGGCTATCTGGTGAAGCGGATCCGGGAGCTGAGCCAAGCCGTCGGGTTCGTTCCGTTGCTGGAGACCAGCGGCGGCAAGGGGTTTCATTTTTGGTACTTCTTTGAAAACGCGACGCCGGCCGAGACGGTGCGCCGGTTGGTAGGGCATCTGGTCGGCACCTTGGCGGGGGATCTGTCGACCTTTTCGCTGGAAGTCTTTCCCAAACAGGATCAGCTCACCGGAAAAGGATTCGGCAATCTGGTGAAACTGCCGCTGGGGGTGCACCGGCTCACCGGCAAACGATCCTTTTTCCCCGAATGCGCCGACCGTTCGGTGGATGCCCAGTTACGTTTTCTTGCCAAAGTGAAACCGGCGGCCGCGTCGGCCTTCGATGGTCCGCCGTCCGCGGAACCGGCGCAACTGGTGGTGCATCCGCGCTTTGCCCGATGGGCCGAGGCTTATCCGGAACTTTAC
>JAQVTF010000215.1 GCA_028700185.1 Desulfobacteraceae bacterium
CGGATGGCGGCCCTCATCGCCTATCGCCGCCAGGAGTGGCCCTTCGAGTACGACTGGTGGCAAAAGCACAGGGCTTAAACAGGCTGTAAAAACCCACAAGGCTATCCGCTTCAGGGGGCATCCAAGAGTTTTCCCGCCGACTCGCTGAAAAATTCCAACAAGGGGATGCCTGGCAAAAACCGGTCGCTTTATGTGAGCGCCGCCTACCGGCCGCCGGCCATGGCGCCGGGAGCGCCCGCATCGCTGGTCAAAAGCAGGCGCAAGCCGAGACCCAGCATGACCAGGCCCGTGAACCGCTTCTGCCAGGCGAGCAGTTGGGGCCAGCGGTAGAGCCACTGCCCCACCGTGCCGGAGGCCACGGCAACGCCCCCCAGAGAGAAGATCCCCGTGAGTTTCTGGATCGATCCGAGCACGAGCAACTGGCCCCAAACGGGAAAACATGCCCCCGGATCCACGAACTGCGGCAGAAACGCGAACATAAATAGAAGTGACTTGGGATTGGTCAAGTTGCAGACGGCCCCTTCGCGCACGGCCTGCCACGAAGTGGTACAGTGCCTGGCGGTGATGGCGGCACCACCGTTCATGCTCGATCGGAGCATCTTCGCGCCGAGGTAGATCAGGTAGGCGGCCCCGGTCCACTGAAGGGCGGCCAGGCCCGAGGGGTGGGCTTGCAGCAGGGATGCCACCCCGAGGACCAGCAGCGACACCTGCACCGTGCCGGAGACGAAGATCTGCCCCACGGCGGTGAGCAGCGCGATTCGCCGTCCCTGGCCGATTCCCCTGGCCAGCACCAGCATCATGTCCGGACCGGGGGTGATCTCAAGGAAGAAGAGGGCCGTAAAAAAGGTGATCAGCGCGGTGGTGTCCATCATCGGTTCGTTGGGAAAAAGTGGTTTTCAACCCCGGTGTCCCCAGGGAACACGGAGAAGAACTAATGACACGCTTGGCGGGGTTGCACAACGGATATTTGGCCGCAAGGACGGTCGTTTCACTGTAGTGCAGGGGCAGGAGAGTCCGCGAAAACAGGAGGGCGCCGCCATGCAAGGGCCTCAATGAGAAATTCAACGCCAACTTCCGGCGAAGGCTGCCATTTTCCATTGACGTAAATATACTTAAATGTATATTAATGCAAATTATTGCAATTTGCGAGTCTACTTTAATCAGGAAGATTTAGCTTGTACAGAGAATCTCGCATCAGGCAATCCGAACTTTTCCAGAAAGACGAAGCTGGTGCCGTTATCGGTGAGGCATTGAGAAAGGACCTGCCGCGTTTTATCCCCCATCAAATCCTGGCGGTCTATCAGCGAGATGATTTTGGGCCATTTATCGAAGCGGTGCGCGCCTTGACGGGCGATCTTGTTGCGCAAGGGATGGTCTTCGAAGGGGGCTCAACAGGATGACATCCGGGCACGTGAAAGAATCGACCATTCAGCGTCTCAAGGGCTTGCCCCGTTTGTTTCGCAAACAGGATGCCGAAAAAGTGGCGCCTTACACGCCCGTTTTTCTGTCGCGGGCCGCCGCCAAGGGACTGATCACGCGCATCAACCGCGGCAATTACGCCAATTCGTTTCTTTACGGGCTTCCCCGGGTGGAGGAGGTGGCCTGTTTTTTGCGTCCTCCTGCGTACATCAGTTGCGAGTGGGCTTTGAACTATCATGGCATCAGCCTGCAAGTGCCCAATGTTTGCACCGTGGTCACCTTGAGCACTGCGGTAGGCCGCCGGTATGACGTCGATTACCAAGGGGTGCGGATCGAGTTTTCCAGTGTGGCGCCTGACCTGTTTTTCGGATTTGAAACGGTGGATAATTTCCAAATGGCAATGCCGGAAAAAGCGATTTTGGACACCTTGTACCTGCGCAAGGGGCTAGCGGCAGCCGATGAAATGGAGACGGAACATCTGGATGGCGAACGTTTGCGCCAGGCGGCGCAGCGTTATCCGATGGCTGTCCAGCGGCGGCTGGCGGCACTTTGGGACACAAATCCATTTTAAGACGGTTCCTCAGGAAGTTGTCGCCGAAGTCATTGTCAATGCCGTGGTGCATCGCGACTACACCAGCCATGCCAGCGTTCAGGTCATGCTCTTTCGCGACCGGCTTGAAGTCTGGAATCCCGGCATCCTGCCGCCGGCAGACGGCGGGTTTTTCGTGTTGACGATCCGGTCGTCATAAATGACGAAAAAATCATAAAAAAGCTTTTAAATCGCCATAAATTACGATATATAGCCTCCTAAAGAAGGAGGGCTCCGGATGAAAATTGAAGGATTATTAACGGACGAGGCGATTCTGGCGGAGCTGGGCGGACGCCTGGCCCAGCGTCGGCTTGAGCTTCAGCTTACGCAGGAGATGCTGGCGGAGCAGGCGGGCGTATCCAAGCGGACGGTGGAGCGTATCGAGGCAGGGGCCGCGACGCAAACCTCGACATTGATCCGTGTTTTGCGGGTGCTGGATCTGTTGGATCGGCTGGAAACACTGGCGCCCGGGGCCGGACCCCGTCCGATGGATCTGATCAGGTTGAAAGGCAAGGCCCGGAAGCGGGCCAGCGGCAAGCGAAAGTCCACGGATAAAGGGTCGTGGCAGTGGGGTGACGAATCATGACCACAGCGGCAGCGGTAAAGCTCTGGGGTCGCACCATCGGTGCGGTGTTGCTGGAAGACGACGCCGCAGCCGCGACGTTTGAATATGACCCGGCCTTCATCAGCAGCGGTATCGAGGTGGCCCCGCTGATGATGCCATTATCCAGCCGACTCTATTCCTTCCCGGCCCTGCGACCGGAAACTTTCCATGGCCTTCCGGGGCTTCTGGCGGATTCCTTGCCGGACCGGTTCGGCAATGCCCTGATCGATGCCTGGCTGGCCCGGTCCGGACGCACACCGGAATCGTTTAATGCGGTTGAGCGTCTCTGTTATACGGGTTCGCGCGGCATGGGGGCGCTGGAGTATGCGCCGGCAATCCGGCTGGCCGGACCCGGCTCCTTCCGCATCGAAGTCGACCAACTGGTGGCGTTGGCCTCGGAGGTGTTGACCCATCGCCACAACCTGCGGGGCTGGCTTGACGAAAAGGGAAAGGAAACGGCCTTGCGGGATATTCTGCGGGTCGGGACTTCCGCGGGCGGGGCGCGGGCCAAGGCGGTGATCGCCTGGAATCCGGAAACAAACGAAGTCCGGTCCGGGCAGGTGAAGGCGGGTCGCGGGTTTGAATACTGGCTGATGAAGTTCGACGGGGTCAGCGGCAACAAGGATAAGGAGCTGGAAGACCCCAAGGGATACGGCGCCATTGAGTATGCCTATTACCGGATGGCGACGGACGCGGGAATCGCCATGAATCCGTGCCGCCTGTTCGAGGAGAGCGGACGCCGCCATTTCATGACCAAACGGTTTGACCGGTTGGATGGCGGAAGAAAGCTACACATGCAGTCACTCTGCGGTCTGGCCCATTATGATTTCAACCAGGCGGGCGCATATGGCTACGAGCAGGCGCTGCAGGTCATCCGCCGGCTGGGGTTGCCCATGGCCGCCGTTGAAGAGCAGTTCCGGCGGATGGTCTTCAATATCGTGGCCCGGAACCAGGATGATCACGTCAAAAACGTTGCCTTTCTGATGGACCGGTCGGGAAACTGGTCGCTCGCCCCCGCGTTTGACATGACCTACAGCTATCAACCGGCTGGAAAATGGACATCGAGTCATCAAATGACGATGAACGGCAAGCGGAGCGACTTCACGCTGGAGGATTTTAAAGCCTGTGCAAAGAGCGCTTCGATGAAACGCGGGCGCGCGGAAACAGTCATTGATGAAGTACAGACGGTTGTGGCGCGATGGCGGGACTATGCGGATGAGTCGCGCGTAATTCCGGAGCAGCGAGACAAAATACAGGCGACCCTGAGGCTGGGGCCCTTTAAATGAAACCCGGAGAACATAAAACCGTCCAGGCACGGATCCTTGCCTATGCGCCGGAGATTTGCTGGACGTTTGTGCCTCGCGAGGAGGCCGAATAAAAGCGAGAGGAAGGGATCGTCTATAAACTTGATGCTTTCGTAAAAAATCCGAATTGTCATCCCGAGCGCAGCGAGGGATCTCTTCGTAAAACGAAATGTATAATAATAGCGGATGCTTGAGATTCCTCGTCGCAAGCTCCTCGGAATGACAATGGCTGTTTTCGGCTTTTTTACGACGCAATCAATAATAACGATACCTCGGAGAGTCGATGATCATGATCGAGCAAGAACTCGAACAAGCGCTGATCGGCAAACTGACCGATCTCAAATACACCTACCGCCCGGACATCCGCGACCGCGCCGCCCTCG
>JAQVTF010000051.1 GCA_028700185.1 Desulfobacteraceae bacterium
TCCAGAAATGCCCCGACAGGTTCCATGGTAGCCTCCTTTGGTGGGTGTTTTCCCCGAGGCTACCACCGGCCACTGACATACTGTGACAATTCCGGAAGGGAAAAATTCATTGCCTGAAAATTTTTTAGCTCCGGCGGTGCCAACCGTTGCTGCCCCTGCTACCCACCTACTTGCCCGACACCAAGCCGGCCAGGATGGCCAGTATTACATTCCCCACCGTATTCCCCACATAGAACCGGGTGGAGTTGAAATTAATTTTCCAACCCGCTTTCCAACCTTTTCCAACCGCTACCATCCCTTCCGCATCAGCAGCGGTAGCATGGGAAAAGTGGCCTTCGTGGCCTTCGAACCTCGAAAACAGGGCATCCAGGAGCCAGCGGGTAGGCCAGCGACTCAACAGTGATTTGCCCGGTTATTGGAGCCTTGGGTTGGAAATACGGTTGGAAATGAAATTTTGGAAACAAAAAAGGGGCCACGGAAAACTCCGTAACCCCTTGATTTGTTTTGGTAGCGGGGAGCGGATTCGAACCGCTGACCTTCGGGTTATGAGCCCGACGAGCTACCAGGCTGCTCCACCCCGCATCAATTGAAGAACATCGCTTATAGCCTCTGCCGATGGACTTGTCAAGAAGAGATAAGGCGCTGCTCGATAATTTTTTTCAGGTCCGCCGGGGAACGGTCCGCCGTCGATCGCACCAAAACTTGCTTGCTGCGGTTGGAATGGCCGGCAACGATCTCCAGCGTCGACTTGGGAACCCCGAGAAGATCGGCCAAAAAGACGATGCACATCTTGTTGGCGGCCCCCTCCACCGGGGGGGCGGTGAGGCGCAACTTGAGGGCCTCGCCGTGCAGGCCGGCCACCTGGTTGCGGCTGGCCCGGGGTTGGACGAACACGTTGATGACGATGCCGTCGCCGGTTTCGCGATAGAAAGACATGATACTGTTCTTCTGTGCTACTTTTCGTCTTGGGCAGAATGCTTCGTTTGCTTCTGCCTGGTCGTTTTCCCGCCTTTGTTTCCGAATGCAGGCGGGATGGGGGCAGGTGCCGAGAGATCCCTCGTCGCATCCATTCCTCGGGATGACACCGGGAAAGTAGCTGCCAGTTGTCTGATACACCGCTCACAACAGTGGCCGGTCTGACCGGATCGGCGACAGTGGCTTCTGAACTTTCCGGCTCGGCTTTCCGCCGTTTCGTGCCGATAAACATGGATTCCTGCTTTCGCAGGAATGACGGAAAAGGACCGGAATTGATCCGGTTTTTTTCCGTGCCGGTCACCCTGGACACGGATCCGGGGTCCATGTCGAAAGCCTGAAGGTTGCCGGAACTTTTTTCTCAAAGCGCTTTCAGACGCTGTCGCCCTCCTGCGCCCGGCGGATGTTTTCGATCACCACCCGGCTGGAGAGCCCCCCGGTGATGGGGATCAGCTCCACCCGGCCGCCGTGGGCTTCCACCCGCTGGCGTCCCACCACATCCCGGAGACCGTAGTTGCCCCCCTTGGTCAGCACGTCCGGCCGCAGGCAATCGATGAGCGTTTCCAGATCTTGCCCCGAAAAAACCACCACGTAATCCACTGCGTCCAGGGCGCAGAGGGTGCGCACCCGCTCCCGGACACCGATCACCGGGCGCCCCGGCCCTTTGATGGCCCGCACCGAATCGTCGTCGTCGATGGCCACCACCAACACGTCCCCCAACCGGCGGGAGGCGGAAAAGAGGTTCAGGTGGCCGGCGTGCAAAAAATCGAAGCAGCCGTTGGTCATCACGATGCGCTGGCCGCGCCTGCGGATCTCGGCCCCCAGGGCCTCCAGTTCGTTGATATCCTTGAGCTTGTCGAGCCGGTCGGTACCGGCGGACGCCACGGCCAGGGCCAGCTCCTTGCGACTCACCGTGGCCGTGCCCACCTTGCCCACCACGATGCCGGCGGCGGCATTGGCCAGTCTGGCGGCGTCGAGCCAGTCGGCGCCGGCCGCCAGGGCCAGTCCCAACACGGCGATCACGGTGTCGCCGGCGCCGGAAACGTCGAATACCTGTCGCGCCTCGCTGCGGATCTCCCGGGGCATCCGGCCTTTTTCGAACAGCACCATCCCCTCCGGCCCACAGGTGACCACCAGCCGGTCCACCCCGGAGTGCTCGTGGAGGATGCCGGCGGCCCGGTGCAGGCTTTCGGCGTCTCCGATGGCGATGCCGGCGGCCTGGGCCGCTTCCTTGCGGTTGGGGGTGATGAGGGTGGCGCCGGCATAGCGGCGATAATCGTCCCCCTTGGGATCCACCAGCACCGGTTTGCCATGGCGCCGGGCCGCGGCCATGATACCGGCCAGCAGCGATGGGGTGAGCAGTCCCTTGCCGTAATCGGAGATCAGCACCGCCCCCGCCGATTTGATACCGTCCTCAAGATCGCGCAGAATCGCCGCCACCGTATCCGGCCCCACCGCCCGGGGGCTTTCCCGGTCGATGCGCAGCACCTGCTGCCGACCGGCGACGATGCGGGTCTTGCGCGTGGTGGGGCGCCCCGGTTCCGCGACGACGGCGCCGGCCTCGATCCCCAGATCCTGGAACCGCTGGCGCAGCAGAATCCCGTGCCGGTCATCGCCCACCACTCCGGCCACCGTCACCCGGGCCCCCAGGGCCACGAGATTGGCGGCCACGTTACCGGCACCGCCCAGGGTGTACTCCTCTCGGCCCACGGCCAGCACCGGCACCGGCGCCTCGGGGCTGATGCGCTCCACCTCGCCCCAGACGTATTCGTCGAGCATCAGATCGCCGATGACCCAGAGGTGGCAAGCGCTGAAAAGGGACAGGTCGATCAAGGCTCGCTTCCAAGGATGTTTTCGATGATCGGCTTGAGTTGATCGTATTCGGTGGTGACCGGAAACTGCGGGAATTCGTCGATCACGTTCCCGGGGGGGCGAAACAGAATCCCGTGGTGCGCCGCCTTGAGCATATTGACGTCATTGTAGGAATCGCCCATGGCGATCACCTTGTAGTTCAAGGACCTGAGCGCTTCGACGGTGTGACGCTTGGCATCGCTCTGGCGCAGGTTGTAGCCGGTGATGCGGCCCTCGCCGTTCACCGACAGGGTGTGGCAAAAAAGGGTGGGCCGGCCCAGCTTGCGGATCAACGGCGCGGCGAACTGACTGTAGGTGTCCGACACCACGATGAGCGCCGCCCGGTCCCGCAGCCAGTCGATGAACGCCACGGCCCCCTCCAGGGGTTCCATGGTATCGATGACCGCGGTGATGTCCTTCAGGGTGATCCGATGTTCATCCAGAATGGCCAAGCGCCGGCGCATCAGCACGTCGTAGTCGGCGATATCCCGGGTGGTGAGGCGCAGTTCCTCGATGCCGGTGCGCTCGGCGACGTTGATCCAGATTTCCGGGGTGAACACCCCTTCCATGTCGCTACAAACGATATACATACGAACTCCTTAGGTCGCTACGATTCGGCGTGGAATTTATTTCCCCGCGTGAAGAGGGGCGGCCCCGCATGGAAAATATCAAAATTCGAAGCACGAAACCCGAAACAACGCCAAACGACAAAAACCAATGATCAGAACGTTCGCCCTACGCCTACGACTGTTTCGGTCATTGCTTCAAATTTCGTGGTTGGTGCTTCGCAAGAGGCCCTAGAGAAATTCAGGAGTCGCCGCCGTTTTCGTCCTCGATGCGGATGAGCATCGGCGGCTCGGCGATGACATCCAGGGCGGTGATCTGCCGCAGGGCCTGCTGCACCGCCGCTTCCCGGGCGCGGTGGGTCAACATCACCACCGGCACGGGACCGGTGTTCTTGCGTCCTTTCTGGGTAACGCTCTTGATGCTGATCTCGTGCTCGGCGAGAATACCCGAGATGATGGACAGGACCCCGGGCCGATCCGCCGCCATGATCCGGATGTAGTACTCGGTGGTCAGGTCGTCCATGGGCAGCACCGGGATGGGCCGTACCCGGTCCGGCTGGTAGGCGAGAATCGGCAGCCGCCGGCCAATGCCGGCCAGCCGGTTGCGGGCAATATCCACGATATCGCTCACCACGGCACTGGCCGTGGGCATCATCCCGGCACCCCGGCCGAAATGCAGCACGTCGCCGGTGGCATCGCCGGTGACGGTGATGGCATTGACCGCGCCGCTGACGCTGGCCAGGATGTTGTCCAGGGGGATCATGGTGGGATGCACCCGGGCTTCCACCGCGTCACCGGCATCCTTGCTGATGGCCAGCAGCTTGATGCGGTAGCCGAACTCCTCGGCGTTGCGGATGTCCTGGGGCGTCAGCCGGCTGATACCTTCCACGTAGACGTCTGCCAGATTCATCGGCATGCCGTAGGCCAGGGCCGAGAGAATGGTGATCTTGTGGGCGGTGTCGTGGCCTTCCACGTCCAGGGTGGGATCGGCCTCGGCGAACCCCTCGGCCTGGGCCTCGGCCAGTGCGGCGGCAAAGGTGGCGCCCTGTTCGGTGATCTTGGTGAGGATGTAGTTGCAGGTACCGTTGAGAATGCCGGTCATGCGTCGGATGTGGTTTCCCACCATCGATTCGCGCAACGTCTTGATGATGGGCATGCACCCGCCCACGCTGGCCTCGAACCCCAGATCGACCCCCGCCTCATCGGCGGCCCGGCAGATGGCGTTGCCGTCGGCGGCCAGAAGGGCCTTGTTGGCCGTGACCACCGGTTTGCCGGCCGCAATGGCCGCCAGCATCAACTCCCGGGCCACGCCCTGGCCGCCGATCATTTCCACCACGATATCGATGCCGGGATCGCCGATGATCGACCGGGCGTCGGTGGTCAACACCCCCGGGGCAAAGGCGAGTCCCCGGTCCCGGGTGATATCGACATCCGCCACCCGCTTGAGTTCAAGCACCGCCCCCAGCCGCTGGGCGATGAGGTCCCGCTGTTCCATGAGCAGCCGGGCCACGCCGGTGCCCACCGTACCGCACCCGAGCAGTCCGATGTAAATCGTTTTCATCTGAATTCTTCGTATCCTTTTGTGCCTTCGCGAGAAGCCCCGAAAGGCGTCGTTGCCGTGCAGCGGTGCCGGGAGCAGACCTACATGATCTTGCGCAGGCCCCGGATTCCCTGGTTGACGCGCATCTTGTTTTCGATGAGGGCAAAGCGCACGTACTCGTCCCCGTACTCACCAAAACCCAACCCGGGACTCACGGCCACCTGGGCTTCGCGGATGAGAAACTTGGAAAATTCCACCGATCCCATGGCGCGGTACTTTTCCGGAATCCGGGCCCAGACGAACATCGTCCCCTTGGGACTGGGCACTTCCCAGCCGATGCGGTTGAGCCCCCCGATGAGGGCGTCCCGGCGCTCGGTGTAGGTGTCGCGCACCTCTTGCACGCAGCCCTGATCGCCTTCCAGGGCGATGATGGAAGCGATCTGGATCGGCTGGAAGACGCCGTAGTCCAGGTAGCTCTTGATGCGCCGCAGAGCGAAGACGATCTCTGGGTTGCCCACGCAAAAGCCCACTCTCCAGCCGGGCATGTTGTAGCTTTTGGAAAGGGAGAAAAACTCCACCCCCACGTCCTTGGCCCCCTTGGCCTGGAGAAAGCTCGGCGCCTGGTAGTCGTCGAAGGTCAGGTCCGCGTAGGCGAAATCATGGATCACCATGATATCGTGTTCCTTGGCGTAATCGACGATCTTCTCGAAAAACGCCAGGTCCACCACTTCGGTGGTGGGATTGTGGGGATAGCTGATGATCAGCACCTTGGGCCGGGGCCAGGTCTGGCGCGTGGCGGCAATGAGGTTGTCGAAAAAGTTGTGCTCCGGTCCCACCGGAATCCCCCGCACGTCGCCCCCGGCGATGATGGCCGAATAGGGATGGATCGGGTAGGTGGGGTTGGGGGTGAAGACCACGTCCCCGGGGCGGATGGTCACCAACACCAGGTGACTCATGCCCTCCTTGACACCGATGGTGACGATGGCCTCCCTGTCAGGGTCCAGGTCCACGTCGTAGCGTCGCTTGTACCAGTTGCAGATCGCCACGCGCAGTCGGGTAATCCCCATGGACGCCGAGTAGCGATGGTTGTGGGGCTTCTGGGCCGCCTCGATGAGCTTGTCCACGATGTGATCCGGCGTGGCCAGGTCCGGGTTGCCCATTCCCATGTCGATGATGTCCTGGCCGGCCCGACGCGCTTCCATCTTGATTTCGTTGACGGTGGCGAACACGTAGGGCGGCAAACGATCGAGTCGGGCGAAGCGGGTCATGGCGTTTTCTCCCTGTCCAACAAAGGGTTAAAAAAGAAATTGTAAGCTTGATAACTTACATGAGGCCCAAGGGATTGTCAAAAAAATATCTTTGACTTTTGCCTGGATTCAGTTTAGGTTCCCTGCTTAATTACTAGCTAAAATTACTGGTTTTTTCATAACGGAGCCCCCCATGACCCAACCGTTGCGCTACGCCGATGCCGGCGTGGACATTGACAAGGCCAATGCCCTGGTCGAAGAAATCAAGAAAATCGCCAAGAAGACCCATCGCCCCGGCGCAATGGGGGAAATCGGCGGCTTTGGCGGCCTCTTTTCCCTCAATATGGCCAATTACGAGCAACCGGTACTCGTGAGTTCCACCGATGGGGTCGGCACCAAGCTCAAGATCGCCTTCCTGGCAAACAAGCACGACACCGTGGGCATCGACCTGGTGGCCATGTGCGTCAACGATATCGCCGTTCAAGGCGCCAGACCACTGTTTTTCCTGGACTATCTTGCCACGGGGCACCTGGATTCGGCCGTGGCCACCCAGGTGA
Organism: Desulfobacteraceae bacterium; assembly: GCA_028700185.1. GTDB lineage: Bacteria > Desulfobacterota > Desulfobacteria > Desulfobacterales > UBA2174 > UBA2174. The sequence continues at coordinate 6,734 of JAQVTF010000051.1, forward strand.
TCAGCGGCATCGGGGAAGGCTGCCAGCAGGCCAAGTGCGTCCTCATCGGCGGCGAAACCGCCGAGATGCCGGGGATGTACCAGCCGGGCGAGTACGATCTGGCCGGCTTCGCCGTGGGCATCGTGGACAACAACAAGATCGTGGATGGATCGGAGATCCGCGGCGGCCACCGGCTCATCGGCATCGCTTCCAACGGCTTGCACAGCAACGGTTTTTCCCTGGTGCGCAAGATCTGCTTCGAGATCCGTCAACTCGATGTCGGCAGCTACGTGCCGGAACTCGCGGCCCCCCTGGGCGAAGAATTGCTGCGTCCCACCCGGATCTACTCGGAGCTGATGCTCAACCTCGCCAAGGACCTGCCCATCCACGGGCTGGCCCACATCACCGGTGGCGGCATCGCCGAGAACATCATCCGCATCATTCCCAAGGCGTGCGGTCTGGTCATCGACACCGCCGCCTGGAAGGTCCCCCCCGTTTTCCAATGGCTTCAGCAAGCCGGCGGCGTGAGCGACACGGAAATGCGCCGGACGTTCAACATGGGCATCGGCATGGTGGCCGTGGTGCCGGAGGAAGCCGCCCAGGAAATCCTCGAACGGCTCCGCGCCATGAACGAAGAAGCCTACCTCATCGGCGAAGTGGTGGCCACCAAAGGGGATGCCCCCCGCGTTCACTTCATCTGAACTCATGAAGGTCCTGGGCATCGAAAGTTCCTGCGACGAAACGGCGGCAGCGGTGGTGGCCGACGGGCGGGTGGTGTTGTCCTCGGTGGTCGCCTCCCAGGTGGCCATTCACCGCCCCTACGACGGCGTGGTGCCCGAGCTGGCCTCCCGGGAGCACCTCCGCGTGGTGGCACCGGTGGTCTCCCGGGCCCTGGCCGAGGCCGGCATGGCCGCCGATACCCTCGACGGCCTGGCCGTCACCCGGGGGCCGGGTCTCATCGGCGCCCTGCTGGTGGGATTCTCCTTTGCCAAGGCCTACGCCTGGGCCCTGGGATTGCCCTGGGTGGGAATCGATCACCTCGAAGCCCACATCCAGGCGGTGTTTCTCGGTGACGATCCCCCCCCGTTTCCCTTTGTCGCCCTCATGGTCTCCGGCGGCCACACCTGCCTGTATGATGTGACCGGCCCCACGGCCATGACCCCCCTGGGGCAGACCCGAGACGACGCCGCCGGCGAAGCCTTCGACAAGGTGGCCAAGATGCTGGATTTGGGGTATCCCGGGGGCGAAGTCATCGACCGCATCGCCGTGGACGGAGACCCCACCCGGGTGGCGTTTCCCCGCCCGTTCCTGAACCGCGACACCTTCGATTTTTCCTTCTCGGGCCTCAAGAGCGCCGTGCGTCGCCACCTGGAGACCCATCCCCCCCTCTGCTCCCGGGACATGGCCGACATCGCCGCCAGCTTCCAGGAGGCGGTGGTGGACGTGCTGACGGCCAAGGCCGTGGCGGCCTGCCGCCGTCGAGGATGCCGCCACCTGGCCTTGGTGGGCGGGGTCGCGGCCAACGGTCGCCTGCGCACCCGCCTCACCGCAGATGCCCGGTCAAAAGGCATCCGCGTCCATATCCCGGCACCGGCCTTCTGCGGCGACAACGCCGCCATGGTGGCCGCCATCGGCTACCACCGCCTGGCCGCCGGCGAAAGGACCCCCCTGGATGCGGACGTCTTCTCCCGCCACCCCATCCGGATCGGTTGACGCCGCCGCTCAGGCGAATCGTTGTCTGAAGGCCTCGATGCGCCGCGCGTGGACTTCGGCCCGGGCCAGCAGCCCTCCGTCCCCGGCCAGGGCCGCCATCAGGAACCCGTGCGCCGTTTCGATATCGTTGCTGCGGTGACAGATCAGAGCGATGTCGATGTCGGCGGCAAGCGCCCGGGCCACGGCCGTGTCGATGGCGATGGCCGGCTTGACGGCGCCCATGTCCAGGTCATCGGTGAGCACCAGACCATGGAAGCCCATCCGCCGGCGCAACAGGTCCCGGGCCACGGCCACCGACAGACTGGCCGGCCACTGCGCATCCAGCCCCGGATAACGGATGTGCGACAGCATCACCCCGGCCACCCCCCTGGCAAAAGCCGCTGCAAAGGGGGGCAGATCGAAGCCCTCGATACTCTCCGCCGAGGCCTTCAATACCGGCTGGATCCGGTGCGAATCGAGGGTGGTGCGGCCGATGCCGGGAAAGTGTTTCGCCACCGCCATAACCCCTTCGGCCTGGAGCCCGGCCACCACCGCCGCCCCCATCCGCCCCACATGCGCCGGATCGCTGCCGAAGGAGCGCCCCGCCATGATGCTCTCCATGTCCGCCGGCGCCACATCCACCACCGGCGCCATGTTCATGGTGAACCCCAGGTCGCGCAGCAGGCGTCCCATGCGCCGGGCGAGGGCTTCGGCCTCCGCCGGATCGCGTATTTCGGGGGCCGCGGGAAATTCGGGGAACAGCGGCCGGCGCAACCGCGCCACCGGCCCCCCCTCCTGGTCCACCGCCACGATGAGCGGCGGCCGCCCGGCCCGGGTGGCACAGGCCTGGCAGTCGGCGATGAGGGTGCGCACCTGGTCCGGGGTTTCCACGTTGCGGGCAAACAGGATCAATCCGCCCACGCGCAACCCGGTGATGAGAAAGGACAGGTCCGGCGTCAACACGGTGCCGTCGAAGCCGACCATGAGCCGTTGGCCGGCCAGATCGGCGATGTCTCTGGTCATGGCATTCCTTTGCTCCCGCGGCGGCCGCGGCACCGTCACCCGCCGGACTGATACCGCCGGACCGCCTTGAGATGCTCGGTGTAGGTTTCGGAGAAAACGTGGGTGCCGTCATTGCGCGAAACGAAGTACAGCGCATCGGTCTCTTCGGGAAACAGGGCCGCTTCGATGGCCGCGGCCCCCGGGTTGGCGATGGGCCCCGGGGGCAACCCGGCGATGCGATAGGTGTTGTAGGCCGTGAGGGTTTCCAGGTGACGCCGGGTGAGGTTGCCGTCGAAGTCGGGGATGCCGTAGATCACCGTCGGGTCGCTTTCCAGACGCATCCCCCGTCGCAGCCGGTTGTGAAAAACCCCGCTGATCAGCGCCCGCTCCCCGGGGGCGCCGGTCTCCTTCTCGATGATGGAGGCCAGGGTCACCACCTGGTGTACCGTCCAGTTCATCCCGGCGGCCCGGGCCTCCCATTCGGCCCGGAACACCTGGCGGAAGCGGGCCGCCATGGCCGCCACCATGTCCGCCGGCGTGTCGCTGGCGGTGAAAAAATAGGTTTCGGGAAACAGGTACCCCTCGAAGCTCTCCGCCGCGATCCCGGCGGCCGCCAACGCGACCGGATCCGTCGCCGACGCCTGGAATGCCGCCGCGTTGGTCAGACCCGCTGCCGCCACCAGATCGGCGATCTGCGCCACCGTCAGCCCCTCGGCGATGGTGATGCGATGATGGCGCACCCGGCCGCCCACCAGAATTTCGAGGATTTCCCGTGGCGCCAGGGCGCCGGAAAGCAGGTATTCACCGGCCTGGATGCGCCGGTCGTCTCCGCGAAACCGGGCCAGCAACCGAAACTTCAAGGCATCGCGGATCATTCCCCGGCGCTCCAGCGCCGCGGCGGTCCGGGCCATGGACTGCCCCCTGGCGATGGCCACCACCTGGTCGCCGGCGCCGGGGGCCACCGGCCGGCGGGCGTATTCAGCCAGCTCCAGCCCCACCGCGGCAAGGAGACAGAAACCGACAAATACCAGGATCACCATGGCCGACGACACTTTTTTCAACATCGTCTCCCGCTCATCATCAGCTCCCCGCGGATCAACCCGCCGCCTTCGGGCGACGAATTTCTCTTCCCTTCTCCCACCGATAGATCAGGCGAAGGGCGGGAAGGGGTTTGAAAGTTCGACCGATTTTATGTATTTTTCCCACGAAAACGTCGTATTTAAATCTGTACCATGAAAAAGGAACGGCGGCATAGCCGCCCCAACGGGTCTCCATCCAGGCCAACAGGACATCCCATGGATCCAAAAACGCCGGTCTCAGTCCCGGGGCAGCGCGTGCCCAAGCCGCCTTGGTTGCGCAAGCGGTTGCCGAGCGGACCGGCCTACGAATCGGTTCGCCGGCTGCTCCGCGAAGCCGGGCTCCACACCGTGTGCCAATCGGCCTGCTGCCCCAATCAATTCGAGTGCTTCGCCCGGCACACGGCCACCTTCATGATTCTGGGGGACCACTGCACCCGCAACTGTCGCTTTTGCGCGGTACACCATGGCCCGCCGCAGGCCGTGGACCCGGACGAGCCGCGCCGGGTCGCCCGAGCGGCGGCCCACCTCGGGTTGTGCTACGTGGTGGTCACCTCGGTGACCCGGGACGATCTGCCCGACGGCGGTGCCGATCTTTTCGCCGCCGTGATCCGTACCCTGCACCAGCAGATCCCCGAAGTCCGGGTGGAAGTCCTCATTCCCGATTTCCAGGGAGCCCCCCAGGCCCTGGAAACGGTGCTGACGGCCGGTCCGGTGGTCCTCAACCACAACCTGGAAACCGTTCTCCGCCTCTACCCGGTGGCCCGGCCCCAGGCCGACTACCGCCGTTCCCTGGATCTTCTGGCCCGGAGCCGCCAGACGGCGCCGGGGATTCTGACCAAATCGGGCCTGATGCTCGGCCTGGGGGAAACCGAGGCCGAAATCCGCACCGCCCTGGCGGATCTGCGCACGGCCGGCGTCCACATCCTGACCCTGGGCCAGTACCTCCAACCCACCGCCGCCCACCTGCCCGTGGCCCGGTACGTGACGCCGCAAGCCTTTGAAAACTGGCGCCGGGAAGCCCTGGCCATGGGCTTCGCCGCCGTGGCCAGCGGCCCTTTCGTGCGCAGTTCCTACCAGGCCGACGCCCTTTGCGATGCCGCCGGTAACCCCTGAAATGAAAGCGGCGCGCCCCTTGTTGACCGTACCGACCTACCTCTCCGGCTTCCGTTGCCTCGGTGCCGATTGCGAGGATCACTGCTGCTACGGCTGGGACATCTTCGTGGACCGGGCCTCCTACCAGCGCTACCGCAAGCTGAAGGCAACCCCGTTGGCGGCCTTGGTGGCAAAGGCGGTGCGCCGCAACCGCCGGGATGCCGCCGATACGCGTTATGCCAAAATCCAGCGCAATGGCGACGACTGCCCGTTTTTGACCGGCAGCGGTCTCTGTCGCCTTCAGGCTGAGCTGGGCGAGAGCTTCTTGCCGGATGTCTGCGCCGTGTTCCCGCGACGCTGGCGCGCCCGTCGCAGCGGCATCGAAGGTTCGGCTTCCCTGGCCTGTCCCGACATCGCCCGTCGGGCACTGACGGATCCCCACGGGATTCGACTGGTGTCAACGCCCCTGGAAGGACCCCCGCCACGGGGCCTCATCCCCCTCCTGGCGGCCGATGCCGAAGCGCTCGGCATGGGGCTGCGGAAAGCGGCCCTGGCCCTGATCGGCGATCGGCGCTACCCGATCTGGGAGCGCCTGCTGCGCCTCGGCATCGTGTACGAAGCCGCCCAGCGCCAACCGCCGGCCGTGATTTTGCCCCGGCTGGCCTCCCTGGGAACTCAGGCCCGGGATCCGGAATTCGCGCCGTTTCTGGCCCAGACCCCGTTGCTCACCGGCTTGCAGATTCAAATCGTCCGTCGCCTCCACGACGAAAAACTGCCTTCGGTGCGGGTCCAGGCCTTTCGCGAAATGACCGCCGCCGCCTTCGCCGCCTTGGGCTGGCCCGAGCACCGCCCCTTCGAAGAGGCGGTGGGCCGCCGCTACGACGATGCGTTTCAACGGCGCTATCGCCCTTTCTTCCAGCAGCACCCCCACCTGCTGGAAAATTACCTCTGCCACACCATCCTGCATGACGATCCGGGATTCCACCCGGAAACCATCTTCGCCGACTACCTGGCCCTGGTCCTCTATTTCGCCATGCTCAGGACCTACCTCATCGGTTTGGCCGCCCATGACGGCCCGGCCCTTTCACCGGATCGGGTGGTGCGCCTGATCGCCGCCTTCACCAAGGTGACGGAACCGGATGAGGCCTTTCGCCGCTTCGCTCTGGATCTGGTCACCCAAAGCGGCTGCACGGATCTCTTGCGGGTGGGAGTGCTGCTGAGGAATTGAGCGAGCGCTGAAAAAAATAAGTCCTATAAGACTCATAAGCCCTATAAGACCTATAAAAAACCTTGAACGGCGCTATTTTTTGCCCTGCCGCGCCAACCCCAGATTCGTCTGCATGTAGTTGTCCACGGCGGCGTGAAGGGTTTCAGCCGCCAGACCGGCGCAGTGCCAGTGGTCCCGGGGCAATCCGCCCACGGCGTTCTGGATCAGGGTGCCGTCGATGTCGAGGATCTCCTCGGCCGACTTTCCCTTGGCCATGTCCACCGCCGCGCAAACGCAGTTGAAACTGTGGGCGCACCCGTTGGTCCAGGAAGATCCTTCACTTACACGATCATCCTTGAATTTCAGGGAAATTTCCATCACGTCGCCACAGATGCCCACCACCCGGGCCTTGCCGTCCGGGCTGGCCACATGGGGATTTAGCCAGTAGTAGACGGCAAACCACGCCAGCGCGATCACCAGCAACACGCCAATCCCCAACAAGAGGCTGATGAGGTTCATGGGAGCCTGTGACTTTACGGCGCCGGCGGCGGTGGCCGCCGGCGATGGAGATTAGAGGGCCAGGGCCTCTTGGGCTGTCGGCTCGTGGGTTTCTTCCCTTTGGAAGAGCGGACTCCGGCAGTGCGGCTGAATGGCATGGGCCACGAAACAGGCCTTGACGCAAGCATCGTTGCATTGGGGCCCGTATTCCATGCACTTGTGATGGTCGATACGAATCACCCCGTCCACCAGGGCCACGGCCTCGGCCGGACAGGCCCGCACGCAGGACATGCAGTGGATGCAACCGGCCTCGCAGATCTGGTGCGTCACCTTCCCCGTATCCTTGCTGCTGCAGCGCACCACCACCCGGGCCGCCTTGGGCACCAGGGTGATCAGGTGCTTGGGGCAGGTGTTCACGCAGGTGCCGCACCCCACGCATAGGCTCTCATCGATGGACGGAAAATGATTCACCATGGTGATGGCGTGGAAGGGACAAACCATGGCACACTCGCCGAAACCGACACAGCCGTACTGGCAATCCGTCGGCCCGGCAAAGGCGAGGTTGGCCCCTGAGCAGAGCCCGTAGCCCACGTAATCGTACTTCTGATAGTCCTTGCGAATCGACCGGGCGCAGTGCACCACCGCCACCAGGTCCTCCACGGCACCCATCTGCTTGCCGGTAATCTTGGCCACGGCCTCGGCCACCGAGGCTCCGCCGGGATGGCAAAGGTTGGGGGGAACGTCCGGATCATTGACCACAGCTTCGGCATACGCTTCGCACCCGGCAAAGCCGCAGCCGCCTCACTGGGCCCCGGCAAGCAGTTCCTTGACCTCCTCGACCTTGGGGTTGACCTCCACGGCGAACTTGTGCGCCGCCAAAGCCAGCCCGATCCCGAAAAACAGGCCGATGCTGCCCAGCAGGACCAGACCGCCGATTGCCAGCTTGATGTATAAAGGATCCATCTTTTTTTCTCTTTTCTCTGTGCTTTCTAAAAAATCGACATCCCCGAAAAGCCCATGAAGGACAAGGCGAAGAGCCCGGCCACGATGAAGGCGATGGGCAGCCCCCGGTACGAGACGGGCACGTTGGCGAACTCGAGCCGCTCGCGCACCGAGGACATGAGGAACAGTGCCAGCAAAAAGCCCAGTCCGGCCCCCAGCGCCAACATGAGACTTTCGAACATATTGTACTCATTGTCGGCCAGAATCAAGGGGACGGCGATGACGATACAGTTGGCGATCACCAGCACCAGGTACACCCCGAAGGCCTTGAACAAAGCCGGGTTGATCTTGCGCAGGATCGTATCCACCGCCTGCACGGTGAGCGACACCAGCCCGATGAAGACGATGATCTGAAGATGGTCCAGGCGGTAGGGCTTGAGCACGAACTGGTAGAGAAACCAACTCATCAACGAGGCGAAAACGATGACGAAGGTGAAGGTGATGCCCATGCCCACCGCGGTGGACTTCTTCTGGCTGGTCCCGAAAAAGACGCACAATCCCAAATACTTGGAGAAAACGAAGTTTTGAATCAGCAACGCTCCGAGAAAAATGGCGAACAGGTGCCCGAAGTAGGAGCGGGCCACCGTGACGGCGGTGGAGCCCAGGGGCTTGCCGTCGGCCATGATGTCCTTGACCACCACCTGGTGAGGCTGCTCCTGGTTGAGCGCATCGGCCAAGGTGAGGGTCAGGCGGGTGTTGCCGGGATCGAGGCGCACGCTTTCGATGTTGAGCAGAATGTCCGGATCCGGTTTCTCGTTGACGCTGAAATTGGCCTTGTCGGCGGCCCAATCGGCATCCACCGGACCGGCGAAGGTCAGCACAATGCCATGGGTCTCGTCGAAATCGGCCTGCTTGATGAACCTTGGCCCGGTTTCGCACCCGGTGAGCCCCAGAACCGCCAACATCACCACGGCGGCGGTCAACGCGATTACTTTCTTTCTCATATCAAGCGCCTCGCTTGGCACGGCGGTGGTACACCGTTTCCACGTAGTTGAACACGGCCATCATGAAGCCGACGAGAAAAAAACCAGCAGCCGGCAGCACGAAAAACAGCAGGGGCCGAAACCCGATCACATCGTAGCCGAGGAACGTGCCCATCCCCAGCACCTCGCGCACCGCGCCCAGGGTCACCATGCCGAACATGAATCCCAGCCCCATCCCGATGCCGTCCCAGAACGAAGCGGTCACCGTGTTGCGACAGGCGAAGACCTCCAGGCGCATGGTGATGATGGCAAAGGCCACGATGAGGCGCACGAAAATCCCCATGGCCTTGTAAGCCACCGGCAAATAGGCCGCCAGGACCAGGTCGATCACCGTCACCCAGGTAGCGATGGTGAGGGTGTAGGTGGGAATGCGGATCCGCGGGTGAATGTAGTCCTTGATCAATGAAATGGTGCAACTGGAAAACACCTGCACGAAAAGCACCGCCACTCCGAGCAGCAGCCCGTTGGCCACCGTGGTGCTGATCCCCACCGCCGGGCACATACTCAAGGCCAGGCGAAAGATCGGGTTTTCGTTGAGCAGGCCGTTGACGACCAGTTGAAAGTTGGTTTTGGTGGTCGCTGGCACAGCAGGCCTCCCCTGTGGACAGATAAGAAATTAAAACAATATCGGAATATCGCCCGTTGCCACGGCCTGATCCAGGATCTGGATCCGGTAGGCGAACTTGCGCACCATCGCCTTGACGCCGTTGGTCACCGCCGCGCTGGAAATGGTGGCCCCGGTCAAGGCATAGATATCCTTCTCCCGGTAGAGCCGCTCCATCTCGGCGATTTCCTGCTCCGACAACTCGCCGTCGGCGGTTCCGAGGCTTTCCAGATACCGCTCGTATTCCGGCGGCAACGGCTCCTTGACCACCTTGAGCCCCTTGAGGGTTTCAAAGGATTTGCCGACAAACTGGTTCTTGAAATAATCCTGGGTAATCTCTCCGCCCAGCCCGGGATCCTCCTCGTGCTCGATCACTTCGAGCCCCAGCATCCCGAAATCGGCATTCACCGCCACCATGGCCTTGATGAAGGTCTTGAAACCGGGAAACTCCCCCGGCAGCAGGTAGGCTTCACGCTTTCCCTCGCGGCAGGCGATGATGGCCGTGTCGGCAAAGGAGACGACCATGGAGGGGGCCACCACCGCCGCCAGGGCCTTCTTGCGATCCTCGCCCGACAGGGCGGTTTCGGCGGTCAGTTCCAACGGATGCTGCTCAAGGAAACGCCCCTTGAGATCAAGAACCACCAGGGTGAATCCCTCGCCGTTGTCCCGGCGCACCGGCACGATGTAGCCCATGCGGGTGGCCTCGGCGTCCTGCAGGATATAGCGATGAATTGAATGCAGTTTCAACGCCGGCGGCGCCGGTTTGTCCTTGCCGTAGCCGAGGAGCCCGAGCATGGTCTGCTGGACGTTGAGGTGTTCGTTCTGTTGCTTGGCCTTGGCGGTGAAGAGGAAGGTCGTTCCGATCACCAGGCCCGCCACCAGGCACGATATCGTCAGGGCGATGGTGATTTTGATGATCTCTTTCATTTGCTCGCCCCCTGGGAAAAACGCTTCGGCTTGAACAACTGATCCAGGGCCGGCGTCAACGGGTTCATCAACAGAATCGCGTAGCAGACCCCCTCCGGGTAACCGCCCTTGAGACGGATCAGCACGGTGAGGGCACCGACCCCGATGCCGAAGACCACCTGGCCGCTGCGCTGGGTAGGACTGGTGACGTAATCGGTGGCCATGAAGAAGGCCCCCAGCATCAGTCCACCGGAAAGCACCGCCAGCAAAGGATCACCGGTAAAAAGAGTCTCGCCGCCGAAGATCCAGGTCAACACCGCCGTG
>JAQVTF010000052.1 GCA_028700185.1 Desulfobacteraceae bacterium
GCCCCGGAACTGTCTGAGGCGCTTACCGTCCGTTGGACCGGACAGTACTCGGCTTGGGCCAAAGAAGTGATTCTTTTCAGTACGGCAGTGCCGATTGGCCAACGTTGCGGCCCTGTCCGGGCTTACGGACGGTTGGCGCCGAGTTTTCCGGGGCGCCGGATCCAGGGCGGCTTGCGGACGACGGCGGTACGGTTCCCGACGAGTGTTCTGCCATTTTTCAGCCTTATGAAACCACCGGGGCAACCAAGAAGTTCACTTTTTGTGACGCCGACGGCACGGCCGTTGAAGAACCGGCTTAACCCGGTAGACCCAGGGCCGGGTTTTTTACGATTTCCGATCCCTTCAGGAGATAACAACAAAAAAAGAACCCCCATGGCCGGACGAGAGGATTCTGCCGGCTTGATCCGCTCCGGGGTTCATGCTACTTTGCCAATACTAGCTTGCTGTTAAATTATCCGATTGAAATCATGAAGAAAGATCCATGCCGCGATTTCCTCTCCAAGATGTCCGCCAAGAAGTAGCGGCCCTGAATATCGGCACAAAGATCAAACAACTGCGCCTCAAGCGCGGGTTGACGCTTCAGGCGGTGTCCGACCGTACCGGTCTTTCCAAGCCTTCTTTGTCGCAGATTGAAAACAACAGCGGTGCCCCGCCCATTGCCACCTTGATCAAAATTTCCAACGCGCTGGGGGTCAAGATCGGTTATTTCTTTCAGGATGCACCGGATCAGCAACGGTTGGTGGTGGTGCGCCGCGAAGCGCGCCAGGAGATCAAGAAGCTCAACCACGCGGATCGCTACGTCAGGGTCGGTTACCGCTACGAGTCTCTGGCCCATCCCATGGTGGACAAGCAGATGGAACCGTTCATCGTGGAAATCGACCCCTGCGAAATCGACGAAATTCCTTACAACACCCACGATGGCGAAGAATTCATCTTCGTTTTAAACGGCCGTCTCGAGTTCCGTTCCCCCGATCAGGTCATCGAGCTGGCGCCGGAGGACAGTATCTATTTCGATTCCTCCATTCCCCACGGTCTCCGGGGCCTCGGCGAATCAGCCCGGGTCATGGTGGTGGTGTTCACCGGTTGAGTTTATTTTTGGCCTTGACTTCGGCGCTGAGGCCCCGTAAGGGTTTGGCCAAGCTGAAAGCATTTTCGGTCTCGCCTAACACTTCAAGCCTCAAGGGGGCCCCCGGATGCAGGAAATCCGCTTCCACGGCCGCGGCGGCCAAGGCACTGTCCTGGCGTCCATCTCTCTGGCCAAGGCTTTCTTCGAAGCCGGCTGGGAGGTGCAAACCTTTCCTCTCTTCGGCGTGGAGCGACGCGGTGCCCCGGTGGAAGCCTACCTGCGCATCGCCCACGAAAAGATCTACCTACGCAGCGGGGTGTACACCCCGGACCACATCGTGGTGATGGATGCCAAGCTCATCGGCGCCATCGACGTCACCCGGGGACTCAAACCCGGCGGTTGGATTCTGGTCAACAGCGCCGTTCAACCCCACATCGACGTAACAGCAGGCGATTTTCGCCTTGCCTGGGTCGATGCCACCAGTGTTGCCGTGGCCCATCGGCTCGGCACCCGGACCCATCCCATCATCAACACGGCTGTCCTGGGGGCTTTTGCCCGGACCTTCGGAATGCCGGATCTGGCACATATCGAGACCGCCATCCGCCAGGAAGTGCCGGTCAAAAAGGAAGAAAACGTCGCTGCGGCCCATGCCGCCTACGACCAGGTCCACTTTCTCAGAGGGGAGGAAGCATGATCGCATCCCTGCGTCCGACGCTGCTCTTTCCCGTCACCCGCACCAGCACCGAGGCCAACCGCACCGGCTCATGGCGTTTCGTGCGCCCGGTGTACCGCTTCAAGACGGCCCCGTGCAGCGCGGCCTGTCCGGCCGGCATCGACATCCCCACCGTGGAAATGCTCGCCTCCCGGGGTCAGTTGTACGACGCCTGGGCGCATATCTGCCGCGAGAACCCCTTTCCCGCGGTCTGCGGCCGGGTCTGCTTCCATCCCTGCGAAAACGCCTGCAACCGGGCCGAGCTGGACGCTTCCATCGCCATCAACGCACTGGAACGTTACATCGGCGATGCCGGTCTGATGGCCCACAGTCCACTGGCCGCGCCGGAGGTGGCCCCTCTTCAGCGCCGGGTGGCCATCGTGGGCGCGGGGCCGGCAGGGCTGGCGGCGGGGTATTTTCTGACCCAACTGGGAATTGCCGCCGAGATCTTCGAGAGTAGCGAGGAACCCGGCGGCGTGCTGCGGTGGGGAATCCCGTCCTACCGGCTGCCCAAGTCCGTGCTGGCGGCGGAGATCGCCCGCATCGAGAAGGCGGGGGTAGGGATCCACTGTGGCCGGGCCATCACTCCGGACGCGCTGAACGAGCTGGCCGCGCGTTACGACGCCGTGCTGGTGGGGGCCGGCCTGGCGGCCACCCTGCGGCTCAACATTTCCGGCGAGGCGTCCATCGTCGACGGGCTGGCCTTTCTGAGAGATGTGCAGACCGGATCGGCGCCGGTGGTCAGCGGTGAGGTGGCGGTGATTGGGGGCGGCAACACCGCCATCGACGTGGCCCGCACCCTGTTGCGGCAGGGAGCAAGGCCAACCATCGTCTACCGTCGGCGGCGGCAGGACATGCCGGCCTTCGGCCACGAAATTGCCGCCGCGGAGGCCGAAGGGGTCCGTATCGTCGAATTGATGGCGCCGGTTTCGGTGGCGGCGGACGGCGACGGGGTGCGCCTGGAAGTTCAGCCGATGACGGCCGCCGAGGTGGGATCCGACGGCCGGGTGCGAGCCGTGCCGGCCAAGCAGCCGCCTCAAACCCTCCGTTTCAATAGGGTGTTCTCAGGCATCGGGGCCGAGGTGGCGGAGCCCTGGCACCGGCCCGGTGACGAAGCCGATACCATCCGTCTGAGCCATTGCGTCATTCGTTGCGCCCCCCACGCCATGGGCTACATCGGTGATCCCGTCACCGCGGAAAACAGCGTGGCCCACGCCATCGGTTCCGGCAAACAGGCCGCCATTGCCCTTCACGCCCTGTTCACCGGGGGCCCGGAGGCGGTGCTGCCGGCCGTGGAGCGCTGCCGGGTGGGGCCGGGGCCGGCTCTGTCGCTGGAGATCTACCTCAACGGTGAAAGAAGCCATCGCACCAGTCGGATGGTGACCTTTGCCGACATCAACACCGATTATTTCTCCCGTGCCGCGCGCTGCGTCATTCCGGCCCTGGCGCCGGCCGCGGCGGCGGCCGGTTTTCAGGAGGCCGTGACGACCCTCAGACCCCGGGAGGCCTTGGCCGAGGCGGCCCGCTGTTTCAACTGCGGGATCTGCAACGACTGCGACAACTGCCGCATCTTCTGCCCGGAGCAGACCATTTTGGTGGATGCGGGCGGGCGGCGCAGCGTGGACCTGGACTACTGCAAGGGGTGCGGGATCTGCACGGTGGAGTGCCCCCGCTGCGCCATGGACATGGAGGAGGAATCGGCATGAGGCAGGTTCTGGAAGGCAGCCACGCCATCAGCGAAGCGGTGCGACTGGCCAAGGTCCAGGTGGTGGCCGGTTACCCGATCACCCCCCAGACCCACATCATCGAGGCCATCAGCCAGTACTGTGCCGACGGGTCCCTCAAGGCCCGTTTCATCCCGGTGGAAAGTGAGCATTCCTCAATGGCGGCGGTGGTGGGCGCCGCGGCCACCGGGGTGCGCACCTTCACCGCCACCAGCAGCCACGGCCTGGCCCTGATGCACGAGATGCTCCACTGGGCGTCGGCGGCACGGCTGCCCATCGTCATGGGGGAAGTCAACCGGGCCCTGGGGCCAGGATGGAATATCTGGACGGACCAGAGCGACAGCCTGTCCCAGCGGGATACCGGCTGGATTCAGCTCTACTGTGAGGATGCCCAAGACGCCCTGGATACCACCCTCATCGCCTTCCGCCTGGCCGAGACGGTCAACCTGCCGGCAATGGTGGTCATCGACGCCTTTTACGTCTCGCACACCTTCGAACCGGTGGATGTGCCGGACCAGGAAACGGTGGACCGTTTCCTGCCGCCACTGGCGCCGCGTTTTCGCATCGACGTCGATCACCCCCAAGCCCTGTATCCCATGGTGGGCCCGGCCTTTTTCATGGAGATGCGCCGCAGCATCCAGGAAGGGATGGAAGCGGCCGGTCCCGCCTTCGACGCCATTGCCGGCGAGTTCGAAAGCGTTTTCGGGCGCCGCTACAGCGCCGTGGAAACCGTGGGTTGCGAGGATGCCGACCTTGTTCTGGTGACCACCGGTTCGGTAACCAGTACGGCCCGCATCATCATTGCCCGGCAGCGTGAGCAGGGAAAGCGCGTGGGGCTGTGCAAGATCAAGCAATTTCGCCCTTTTCCCGCCGAGGTGATCCGTGCCGTCCTCGGACCGGTGCCGCGTATCGCCGTCATCGACCGCAACGTTTCCTTTGGCAGCGGCGGGATCTTCGCCCGGGAAATCCAGAGCGCCTTGTGTCCACTGGAAAAACGCCCTGCCGTTTACAGCTACATCGCCGGTTTGGGCGGCCGGGACATTACGCCGGAGACCATCACCGAGGTGCTGCGCTTGGCCGAGGAGACGCCGATGCCGGCGGCCGAGAGCGGTTGGGTGGGGCTGAATCCGGATGTAAAACCTTGATTTCCAGAATGATTTAAGACCAAAGACCAGAGGATTGGGAGACGCCATGAGCGAGCCGATCAATGCCGACCGTGGGCTGACCTACCCGGGCAACCTGGGTTGCCCGGGCTGCGGCGCCAGCATCGCCATCAACCACGCCCTGAAGGGTCTCGGTGAGAAAACCGTGCTGGTGATCCCGGCCTCGTGTTTTGCCATCATGGCCGGCCCCTATCCCATGACGGCCCTGAAGGTGCCCATCCTGCACACCGCCTTTGCCACCGCGGCGGTTACCGCCGCCGGGGTTCGGGCCGGGCTGGACATGCAAGGGGACAACGAAACCACCGTGGTGGCCTGGGCCGGCGACGGCGGTACCTTTGATATCGGCATTCAGTCCCTGTCCGGCGCCGCCGAACGCAACGATGACATCATCTTTGTCTGCTACGACAACGAAGCTTACATGAACACCGGGGTGCAGCGCTCCTCGGCCACCCCCTACGGCACCCGCACCACCACCACCCCTGGTACCGGTTGGAAGCGCACCCGGAAGAAAAACATCATGGAGATCATGGCCGCTCACCGCATTCCCTACGCCGCCACGGCCAACATCGCCTTCCCGGACGACTTCATCCGTAAGTTCACCAAGGCCCGCGAGACCCGGGGCGGCACGCGGTTCATCCACGTTTTTTCATCGTGCCCCACCGGCTGGGGCGTGGCCTCCTCCCTGGCGATCAAGATCGCCCGGCTGGCCACCCGCACCAACATTTTTCCCCTCTACGAGATCGAAAACGGCACCGATTGGACCCTGAACATGGAAGGCGACCTGCCGGTGGGGGATTACCTCGGCCTCCAGGGGCGGTTCCGTCACCTTAGCCCGGAGGATCTGGAGCAGATCCAGCGGGAGGTGGAGGCCAACCTGGCGCTGATCCAGGAGCGCGTGGCCGCCACCCGGGTGCGCAGGGCGCATTTGAAGCTGGAGGCTTGATTCTGTCGCAAACAATCAATTTCAACCACAGAGTTTACTGAGAAAGGGCAAAAACTCAAACCCATTGCCTCCGTGGTCGCGATGTTATCCGGGTTGGACTCGGATTTTTACGATTTTGTCAAATTTGGCCCGGCTGACAAGACAGCCCTCCGTCAACGTAAGGGTCTCTGCCGCCTGCCGACAATCTTCCCCCAAATCGCGGCCACGGCCCGCGCCCATCGTGCTGTTGTAGGAGCGGGCCATGCCCGCGAAAACAGCTTGGGAACTGGCCGAAGAGATGATCAAGACCGTGGCCGACGAGGGATCTCCAGCCCCGATTTTTTCCCAGTGTCAACCCTCCATGCCCCAATCTGTGGCCACCGGCTCGCGCATGAGCAGGTCCACGGCCTGCCCCGCGGCGGCGGCTGTCTCCGGAAACGGTTCGGAGAGGGCGCGGATGTGGCGCAGGTTGTCGGCGGTGCGCAGGATGAGCATCACCAGGTCTCCTTCGGCCATTCCCGACCGGCGTTGGACGTCCGACCAATCCTCCCCCCGAGCCCAGGCATGGACCGTCGCCGCCGGCTGGGGCATGAGGGGCCGGACGGCAAAACCCCGGTCGATCATCTGGCGGGCGAAGGGGCGCAGGGTCCCTTGCAGCGTCAGACAGGCCGCCATCAGTTCGCTGTGGCGCTCCGGGGGCGCTGCGTTTTCGTCGATCTCCTTTTCCTGAACGAAACTGGCGATCATCCCGGCCAGCAGGGGCGGGTCCGAGGTGGTCAGTGCTCCGGTGCGCAGTCCCTGGGCGATGATCAGCGGTTGGTCCACCCGGAGCCGGGACGCCCAACGGCCGTCAGCGGTGAGCCGCCCGGCCTCGTCCACAAAACTGTGCTCCTGAAGAAAGGCAAGGTGGCGGCGAAAGTCGGCGGCCAGTAGCTGGGCCGGCCCGTCGATGCGGCGGCGGTGGAGGCGTCGGGTCTTCTCGCCAATGGCAAAGGCGGCCAGGGAGCGTGATAGAAGGTCTTCCACCTGGCTGGGGGAATGGGACAGCAGGAGGTTCAAGACCATGGAAAAATCGATGCGCACCTGGCTTTCCACCGCGGAGGGCGGGGCGGCGAGGAGCTCGGCGGCCAGGGCCAGATCCATGTAGGGGCCGGGCAGGGCCAGGATGAAGCCGATGCGGTCCATGCCGCGGCGGCCGGCCCGGCCGGTCATCTGCTGGATCTCGGTGGCCGTCAGGGGGGCGAAATCCTTGCCGTTGAAGCGGTCCGTGTTGAGAAAGGCCACCGTGCGGGCCGGAAAGTTCACTCCGGCGGCCACGGTGGAGGTGGCGAAAACGGCGGTGAGCAGTCCCTCGGTCATCAGGGTTTCCGCCACCAGCTTCCAGGCGGGGAGCTGTCCGCCGTGGTGAGCGGCCACGCCCCAACGGATCGCTGCCGAACGCTGGCGATGGCGTGCGATGTGTTCGCTGGTGGCGGACAGTTCGGCCAATCGTCGGCGCCGTTCTTCCGTTTGTCGCGGATCCGTTTCAATGCCGTTGCACAGGCTCAACGCGCGGTCGCAGTCGGCACGGGACTTGAGGAAAAAGATCGCCGGCAACAGGTCGTAGGCGGCCAGGACCCGGATGATCTGATCGAAGGGCGGCAGCCGTCGGCCCGGGGCCAGGCGCGGCGGACGGCGCTGGGTGGCGTAATCGAAAACCTTGCGATGAAGCCGGGGTTGCCCGTTCTTGTCCATGCCGGCGGTGAGGGGCATCAGGGTTCCGGAGGGATGCAGAAACAGCGCCTCCAGGGGGACGGGACGCTTCCCCGCCTGGACCACCGCGCAGGGCCGGCCGCGGATGGACACCAGCCAGTCGGCGATCTGGCGGGCGTTGCCGATGGTGGCCGACAGCAGCAGCAGCGGCACCCGCGGCGGCAGATAGATCATGACCTCTTCCCAGACCACGCCCCGATCCGGGTCGCCGAGAAAATGGGCCTCGTCGAGAACCACGAAGTCGGTATCGATCCCCGCTCCCCGGTCCATGGCATCGTAGAGCTGGTTGCGCAGGATCTCGGTGGTACCGATGGTCACCGGCGCTTCGGTGTTTTCCTTGCGGTCGCCGGTGAGGATCCCGACTTTTTCCGGGCCGAAGGCGACGCCGAATTCCCGATACTTGGCGTTGGTCAGCGCCTTGAGGGGAGAGGCGTACCAGGCACGACCGCCGGCCGTCAGCACCCTGGCGATGGCCTGTTCGGCGATCCAGGTCTTGCCCGCTCCGGTGGGGGCGGTGACGAGGCAGTCCCCTTCGGCGATCCGATCCAGGGCTTCGCGTTGGAAGCGGTCGGCGATAAAAGGGCCGGCCGTGGGGGCGCCGATCCGGGCAAAGACCCGGCGCAGACGGCTGTCGGCGCCGGGTTTCAACGTGGGCCTCGAACGCGGGTGCTCGGTGCCGCGCCGGGGCGGGCGCTTGGGAGGATACGGGCGCCGCTGCATCAGATCCGGTCGATCATGTCACGGACCACGGTCTTGGCATGACTGTCCACATCAAAGGGGGAGGCCCCGTTGAGATCGGCTTCGATCAGGGCGTTGTCGTAGGGAATGGCGCCGAGGAAGGTGAAATCCGGCAGGTTGGTTTTCAAGAAGGACACGTCCTTGTCCGAGCGGATCTTGTTGCCCACGATGGAAATGTTGCGCAGGCCGATTTCGCCGGCCAACTGGCGGATGTGGCCGGCGGTGTCGATGCTGCGGCGCCCCGGTTCCACCACGACGATGAGCCGGTCCACCGCCTGGGCCGTGCCGCGGCCCAGATGCTCGATGCCCGCTTCCATGTCCATCACCACCACCTCGTTTCGGGCCAGGACAATGTGGGTGATCAAGGCCTTGAGGAGGGTGCTTTCCGGGCAGATGCAGCCGGCGCCGCCTTTCTTGACGCCTCCCAGGCGCATCAGCTTGATGTTTTCCAGGCGGGCCGATAGGCTGTCCGGCAGGTCGTCCACCTTGGGGTTGAGTTTGAAGAAGCCGCCGATGGTGCCCGGCTGGGCCCCGGTGCGCTCGAAGATCATGGATTTCATCTCGGCGATGGGCACGATTTTCTCGGCGTCGGGAATGCCGACCGCGGCGGCCAGGTTGGCGTCCGGGTCGGCATCGATGGCCAGCACGCTGCGGCCTTGGGCGCTCAGGGTACGAATCAACAGGGCGGAGAAGGTGGTCTTGCCCACGCCTCCCTTGCCGCTGACGGCGATTTTCATGATGTTGTCCTTTCCGTCCAGATTCCTTCGTTTTTAAAAAACCTACTATAACACAGCCCGGCCGGGCGGCAAGGGCAGCGGCGGATTCCCGCCTCATGCCCGAGGTACCCGCCGACGAGGGCGTCATGGTCAAGACTGAAGGCGGGAGGGGCATCAAGCGGCGACCGATTGTTGACCGGAGAATGGATAGAGGATAGAAAAGCCGGAATTCAAATTCAAGACGAGGCGTTACCGTGACGATACAGACACGTTCAACCGGTGCGGCCACTTTTTCCACCAAGCCGCGGGCACCGGAGATCCTGGCCCCGGCCGGCAGCCGCGACAGCTTTCTGGCCGCCCTGGCCGGCGGGGCCGATGCGATCTATTGCGGGTTGAAAAACTACTCCGCCCGCATGGCGGCGGAAAATTTCACCCTGGAAGATATCGCCGCCCTCACCGAACTGGCCCATGCGCGGGGGGTGCGCGTCTATATCACCCTCAACGTGATGCTCAAGCCGGACGAGTTGGATGATACCGGCCGGCTCATCGGTATGTTGACACGCCAGGTGGCCCCGGATGGGATCATTTTCCAGGACCTGGCAGTGGTGGCGCTGGCCCACCAGGCAGGCTATCGTGGGGAGCTGCACCTGTCGACCCTGGCCAACGTGAGCTTTCCCGAGGCCTTGGCCCTGGTGCGGTCGTCCCTCGGGGTGGACCGCGTGGTGATTCCCCGGGAGCTTTCCATCGACGAGATCCGTTCCATGGCGGCGGCCTGCCCGGCGGGGCTACGCCTGGAGGCCTTTATCCACGGGGCCCTCTGTTACGCCGTTTCCGGCCGTTGCTACTGGAGCAGTTTTCTGGGGGGACGCAGCGGCCTGCGGGGCCGTTGCGTGCAACCCTGTCGCCGGCGCTACGAACAAGACGGCGGCAAGGCCCGGGCCTTTTCCTGCCAGGATCTGAGCCTCGACGTGCTGGTGAAAGTGCTCAAGACCGTCGACCAGGTGGCGGCCTGGAAGATCGAAGGGCGAAAGAAAGGCCCCCATTATGTCTACTACACCACGGCGGCCTACCGGCTGCTGCGGGATGAAGGCCATGATCCTCGGGCCAAACGCGACGCGCTTTCCCTGCTGAGTCGTGCGTTGGGGAGACCCGGCACCCACTACCGGTTTTTGCCCCAGCGTCCCCAGCACCCGGTGGCCGAGGGAGAAGCCGGCGCTTCCGGCATGCTGGTGGGGCGGGTTCGCGGCGGAGCGGGCAGCGCCTACCTGTCGCCCCGCGAGGCGTTGCTGGCCGGGGACATGGTGCGCATCGGCTACGAGGACGATTCCTGGCATACGGTGCTGCGCATCGGCAAGGCGGTGCCCAAGGGGGGGCGTTTCCATCTGAAACCGGTGCGGGGCAAATGGCCTCCCAAAGAGGCGCCGGTTTTTCTCATCGATCGTCGCGAGCCGGCTCTGGCTGAGATGATTGAACGACTCAAGGCCGAGCTGCCGGCGGTATCCGTCGTCGCGGCCCCGGTTTTCAGGGCCCGCCTGCCCGAGCCTCATCGCTTCGATCCGTCGGTGAGACGTCAACGCGTCGGTCGGCAAGGGAAGGGTGGACGAGACGGCTGCTGGCTTGATGAGGCTTGCCTGGAGACTGCCGCAAGAGACCGGCGGCGGCTCTGGTGGTGGCTCCCGCCGGTGATCTGGCCGGAGGAAACCGTTCGGTTGAAGGCCATGATCCAAAAGGCCGTGGCGGAGGGGGCCGCCGGGTTCGTCCTCAACGCGCCGTGGCAGCGGAGCCTTTTCCCGGAAAAGCCCGACATGCCCCTGTGGGCCGGGCCGTTTTGCAACCTCGCCAATCCTCTGGCCCTGGAGGCGGTCAAACGGATGGGGGTTGACGGTGTCGTCGTCAGCCCCGAGCTGGATGCCGATGCCTTGCTGGGGCTGCCGAAACGCAGTCCCTTGCCGTTGGGCATCGTTGTCGGCGGCAGTTGGCCCCTCTGCGTGGCGCGGATGGCGCCGGTGGCCTTGGAACAGGGAAAAGCTTTCCAGAGCCCCCGGGGAGAAATCGCCTGGGGGGTGGTCCATGGGTCCAATTTCTGGCTTTATCCCAACTGGACGCTCGATTTGAAGGAACACGAGGAAAGCTTGATCGATGCCGGGTACCGGCTGTTGATCCGTCTGGAGGAGGAGGTGCCGCCGGGCGTGTCGCTCAAGGAGCGGCCCGGATTGTGGAACTGGCACCTGACGTTGCGCTGAAACAAGCCGGCGCGGCGAAGGGGGGATTATTTGCCCTGGTTGCGGGCCAGTTTTTCGCGCAGTTGTTTTTCCAGCTCCGCGTGGAGGGCCTTTTTCTTTTCCGCCTGCTCGGCCTTGATGGCATCCACCTTGCGTGTCAGGGTCATCTTTTCTTCCTGAAATTTTTTGATGGCTTCGGCAAAGGCGGGCGTCTGGGCCTCGTCGGGAAGATCCTCTAGTTTGGCATGGTCGCGGACGAAGAGACGGGTGCCGAAGCCGCCCTCCAAGCATTCGATGATCCCCAGTTCGTGCAGTTTGCTACACATATAGTGGGCCTGCTCGGAGGAGAAACTCAGCAGCTCGGTGACGGCATCCACCGATGGTGGACCGTTGTGCCGGTGGGTCAGGACCCGAATCGCGGCAACCACCAGATGTCCATTTTGGTAGAGACTGGCCATGGAAGCGCCCGTTTTGGAGATTTCAGGTTTTCTTGACAGTGACGGGCAAGGAGGGTATCATTCCTTTTTAATTTGTCAAGCGAATCGCCATCGCAGCACTGTTGCGCCACTTCCCCGGAAGTGGTCTTTTTCTGTTCAGTGGCAAGATCCCCTGCCCGCCCCAATGTGAAAGACGGCATCGGTGCTTGCCGAACCAATGACCCGATTCAAATCAAGGGGTAAAATGCCATGACCGAAATCATCGAAGTCAACGCCAGAGAGATTCTCGATTCCCGCGGCAATCCCACGGTGGAGGTGGATGTCAAGCTCGCCTGCGGGGCGGTGGGCCGGGCAGCGGTTCCCTCGGGCGCCTCCACCGGCAAGCGTGAAGCGTTGGAATTGCGCGATACGCGAGCCAAACGGTACGGCGGCAAGGGCGTCACCAAGGCCGTCAACAACGTCAACAAGGAAATCGGTCCCACGGTGCTGGGGATGGACGCCACCGATCAGGCGACCATCGATCGGCACCTGATCAACCTGGATGGCACTGAAAACAAGTCCAAACTGGGCGCCAACGCCATCCTGGGCGTTTCCATGGCGGTGGCCCGCAGCGCCGCCGACGCTCTTGGGTTGCCCCTGTATCGCTACCTCGGAGGGCTCAACGCGCGCTACCTGCCCATGCCGATGATGAATATCGTCAATGGCGGCGCCCACGCCGCCAACAATCTGGACATCCAGGAGTTCATGATCATCCCGGTGGGTGCCGTTTCCATTGCCCAGGCGGTGCGCATGGGGGCCGAGACTTTTCACAGTCTCAAGAAGATCTTAAAAGACGCCGGCCACAGTACCGCCGTGGGCGATGAGGGCGGATTCGCCCCCAACCTGGAGTCCAACGAGGCGGCCATCGCCTATATCATCGAGGCGATCCAGGCGGCCGGCTACAGCCCGGGCAAGGAGATCGCCCTCGGCCTGGACGCAGCGGCCAGCGAGTTCTACGAAAAGAATCGCTACGTGCTCAAATCCGAAAACAAATCCCTGACCAGCCTCCAGATGATCGACTACTATGCCCAGTTGATCGAAAAATACCCGATCGTGTCCATCGAGGACGGCCTCGCCGAGCAGGACTGGAAGGGATGGCACAAGATGACCGATCGCCTTGAAGGCGCCATCCAGATCGTCGGCGACGACGTTTTCGTCACCAACCCCAAGATTCTGGCCAAAGGCATCGAGGATGGCATAGCCAATTCGGTGTTGGTCAAGCTCAACCAGATCGGTACGCTCACCGAGACCCTGGAAACCGTTGAAATGGCCAAACAGGCCGGCTACACCACGGTGATTTCCCACCGCAGCGGTGAGACCGAGGACACGTTCATCGCCGATCTGGCTGTTGGCCTCAACGCCGGCCAGATCAAAACCGGCAGCATGTCCCGCAGCGATCGCATCGCCAAGTACAACCAGTTGATGCGGATTGAAGAGCAATTGGGGGATGCGGCACGCTTTGCCGAGGACCTGCTCTGACCTTTTCGGGAAACCGTCCGTCCGTGGGGTCATCTTCAACCGCGGGGGGCGGTTTTTCTCAGATCGAGACGCTGGCTCTGAAAAGATTTTTTTCAACAGATCAAGTGCACGCAACGGGAACGACAGGATGACGACTCGGGCTAAATACATTTTCGTGACGGGAGGGGTGCTTTCATCCCTGGGCAAAGGGTTGGCGTCGGCGTCCATCGGGGCGCTGCTGGAAAGTCGCGGTCTCACCGTGACGTTGCAGAAGCTCGACCCCTATATCAACGTTGATCCCGGCACCATGAACCCCTTTCAGCACGGTGAGGTTTTTGTCACCGACGACGGCGCCGAGACTGATCTGGACTTGGGGCACTACGAACGTTTTACCCAGGCCAAACTGGGCAAGAACAACAACTTCACCACCGGCAAGATCTACCATTCCGTGATCACCAAGGAGCGTCGGGGGGATTATCTCGGCGGCACGGTTCAGGTGATTCCCCACATCACCGATGAGATCAAGAACAGTATCCGTTTGGTCTCTACCGACGTGGACGTGGTCATCGTGGAGATCGGCGGCACGGTGGGCGACATCGAGAGCCTGCCTTTCCTGGAGGCGATTCGGCAGTTCCGCGCCGACGAGGGCAAGGAGAACGTTCTGTATGTCCACTTGACCCTGGTCCCTTACATCGTGACCTCCGGGGAGGTGAAAACCAAACCCACGCAGCACAGCGTCAAGGAACTGCGATCCATCGGTATTCAGCCCGACATCCTGCTTTGCCGTTCCGATCGTCTGTTGGACAAGGATATCAAGGCCAAGATCGCCCTGTTTTGCAACGTGGGCGTCGATGCCGTGATCACGGCCAAGGATGTGGCCTGCATCTACGAATGCCCCCTGTGTTTTCATCGTGAGGGACTTGACGACAAGATCGTCGAATTGCTTCACATCTGGACGCGCGCGCCGCGACTGGAGGGATGGGAAAAGGTCGTCGCCGCATTCAATTCCCCCAAAACCGAAGTGACCATTGCCATCGTCGGCAAGTACGTCGATCTGACCGAGTCTTACAAGAGCCTCAACGAAGCTCTGCGCCATGGCGGGTTTGCCAATGACTGCCGGGTGAACCTGACGTTCATCGACTCGGAAACCATCGATGAAGGCAACGTTGGCGACAAACTCGGGACCGTGGATGGGATCCTGGTGCCTGGCGGGTTCGGTGCCCGGGGGGTTGCGGGCAAGATCCAGGCGGCTCGTTTTGCACGGGAACAGAAGCTGCCCTACTTCGGTATTTGTCTGGGAATGCAGATTGCCGTCATTGAATTCGCCCGAAACGTCGCTGGACTGGCGGGCGCCCACAGTAGTGAATTCGACCCGGAGAGCCCCGACCCGGTGATTTACCTGATGCGGGAGTGGTTCGACGCCCGTAGCGGGCGGATCGAACACCGGGAAATGGATTCAGACAAAGGCGGCACCATGCGCCTTGGTGCCTATCCGTGTCATCTGACTGCCGGTAGCCTGGCTTTCGAAGCCTATGGAACCGAAGAGATCAGCGAACGGCACCGCCACCGCTACGAGTTCAACAACGCCTACCGCGAACGTCTCGGCCAGCACGGATTGATCATCAGTGGAACCTCCCCCGATGGCAGTCTGGTGGAGATCGTCGAGCTGAAAGACCATCCCTGGTTTCTCGGGTGCCAATTTCATCCGGAATTCAAATCCCGCCCCATGGCGCCGCATCCTCTGTTTACCGCCTTCATCGGTGCGGCCCTGAAAGTTCGGCGGCACATCGCTGAATAGCCCATTTACAGGTCCTTTTTGGGGTATCCAGGTCAAACTCAAGATAAAATAGTAAAATCAAGCTGTTATGAGTTTTCGAACAAAAAATGACCCATGGCGATGCGGGGTTATTCCTTGAAACAGTTGACCAAAGTGCATCATTATACTAAGAAAGTTTGAAAGCTTGGTAAACTGTTTGTACGGGAAGCGCCAGGAGCGTGTCAGTTGATTTTAAAAAGAAGGACTGTAACTTTTCCTCGACCATTAAAGAATGCGGCAGAAGGGAGGTGTATTGAGAAGAGAGAAACGTTTTTATGATGATGACAAGGTGTTGGTGTGATGGGAAATCATATAGGCGAAAGGAGCGAGAAAAGATGAAAAAGATCCTTGGTATCACGCTTTGCATGGCACTGTGCCTAGCAATCGGTTTTCCTGCCGGGGCAGCCGAATTGACAGCGGATGCGGTCACCGCAAATAATGTGCCGGCAAGTTACGCAACGGTCAAAGACGGTAAGGTCGTTTTGGGAACCATCCCCACTGCCTACAGCCCGGATGCGACGGATGCAATCCTTCGTGCTTACGGCGGTACATTCCAAAATGCTGCCAAAGTGCCGGCGAGTTACACAACGGTCACCGATGGCAAGGCCGTTTTTGCGAAAAACCCGATTGCGTACAGCCCGAATGTGCTGAATGAGATTATCACCGCTTACGGGTTCAGCACCACTCCGGAAGCGCTTGCAAAAATTGTGGATCCGACCAGCTACGCCACCGTGCGGGATGGCCAGGTTGTTTTTGGGCAACAGGGGATCGCCTACAGCCCGGATGCCTTCGACAGAGTGATGGCTGCCTATAACCTGCCCGTCGTCAAACCGGCGCCTGCGCCCGCGCCGCCCCCGCCGCCGCCCGTGGTCAAGACGCCGCCCAAGAAACCCAGCTGGGTTTTCAACGACATCAAATTCGATTTCGACAAGGCTACCCTGCGTCCGGAGTCCTATTCGGTCGTCGACGGGATTTACGAGGCCCTTCGTGACAATCCCGAATTGGCTGTTGAAATTCAGGGGCATACCTGCGCCATTGGTACCGACGCTTACAATATGGGCCTGTCCCAGCGCCGTGCCAATACCGTGCTGAACTATCTCCAGAACAAGGGGATCGATTCCTCGCGTTTGTCTGCCAAGGGATTCGGCGAAAGCCAGCCCATCGACAGCAACAAGACCAAGGAAGGCCGCGCCAACAACCGTCGCGTGGAGTTCAAACCGATGCAGTAGGCTGAATCCGTTGTGATTTCTCCACGGAAGCGCAGGGCAAGCGCTGGTTTGCTGCCCTGCGCTTCCGGCTTGCAACACTTCGCAGCGCCCTTCAGGTCCGGCAGGTTACAAGATCCAGGTTCTGGGGCGTTTCTTTGTCGATGGTGTGGTAAGATATTTTTTTATGATTCGGAAGGCCGAAAGCCGTTATTGCTCAAGGGGGTGGGAGATGAGGTCCAAATTATTTTTTGCAATCTTTTTTGCCATCGTTTTACTGATCACTGCCCCGACCCTGGCCGGAGAAACGCCCGTCTTGAAGACCAAGGCATTGACGAGCGCTCAGATCATGCGAATCACCGGAGAAGCCGCCTTGAATGTCGGCTGCCACCTGTACGGTGGGGATCTGTACAACGGCAATCGCGACGTTTTCATCACGGAACTTTCCATATATGTGAAAACGGTGAAAAACGGCGAGGTGTTTCCACAGATCTATCTTTGCAAACTTGACATCGCGCCTTTGTCGAAGGTGCCTTTCGGAATCAACATTGTCTCCGGGGATGAAAATGCAGACTACTCCTGGGGGATCATCAAGGCGGCGGGTTATAATGTGGATCCGCGGCTGATAACGAGCCTTCAATCCAACAGGTAGCTTTCAGGACGAACCTTCTCAGCTTTGCCTCCCCCCTTTCAGCGCCCATGGCCGCCGCTGGTGCCTTTCTTAATGACAAGCGTGACTTCCCGAGGCGAGTGAAGGCCCAATAATTGGCATACGATGCAATGCCCTTGGCCATGGGACTGGGCCCCCCTTGGCCAACAATCCGTCTTCGAAATGCCGGCATCCGCCGGCGTCATCTGAGCGCCGCGGCAATACCGTGTTTGAATAACTGAAAGACAAGGCCATCGTGGCCATCATTAGCCTGCGTTGGGCAGTCTTGACAGCCGGCCGGCGAGAGGGTAGTCAAGTCGGGCTTATCTTGCAGCGATCATTGATCACCACCGGTCACCGGCAGCAAGGCCCATGGCAACGATACGCGCCACCAA
>JAQVTF010000216.1 GCA_028700185.1 Desulfobacteraceae bacterium
AGTTTCAGAAAACTGAAGCAGGACAGAATGCTCAGCGAATACCGTAGCGCCGTCGTCCGCAAGCCACCCTGGATCCGGCGCCCCGGAAAACTCGGCGCCAACCGTCCGTAAGCCCGGACAGGGCCGCAACGTTGGCCAAGCGGCACTGCCTCAATGAGAAAAATCACTTCTTTGGCCTAAGCAGAGTACTGTCCGGGCCAACGGACGGTAAGCGCCTCAGACAGTTCCGGGACGGCGGTCCAGCCCGGCTTGCTCCCGCCGGGAAAAAAGCGCGTGAAGGGCGAGTCGAGCAAAACCTTTTCTGGTTGGTTTTCAGCAGATTGAAACATTTTAGTGGGCGCCCAGGGGGTTCAGTTTTGACGATCGGCAAATTGTGTGAGCCGGGTGAAAAAACAAACCGCAGACAAGCACAGACATCACACACCCCCCTCGGGGGTGCATGAATCCAGGCCGGTCTGCGGTTCAATTTACGCCACGGCGATCTGCCGTGACCGTGTCAACGATGGCTTGTCGAATCGTTGACCATCAATTGAAGGCCATATTGGTCTTCCACACTTCCCAGACCTTGCCCACCAGGTCCGGTCCGGGTTTGAGGGTCATTTTGCCCGGCCGCCAACCGGACGGAGTGGCCTCGCCGCCCTTGCTGTTACGCACCACCTGGAAGGCCTGGACCTGACGAATGGTCTCTTCGACGTTGCGGCCCACCGGTGGTGTGAGAATCTCGTAGCCCTGGATCACGCCCTCGGGATCGATGATGAAGCGGCCCCGGGTTTCCACCCCGGCCTGATCGTCATAGACGCCGAATGCGGTGCCCACTTTACCGCCGGCATCCGAAAGCATCGGGAAGGGAACCCCGCCGGCGACCATTTTGGACAGTTCCACATCGTTCCACATCTTGTGGACGAAAACGCTGTCGATGCTCATGGACAGCACCTGGACGCCCAGATCCTCGTAAGCCTTGTTCTTTTCGGCAACTGCCGAAATTTCCGTCGCTCAGACGAAGGTGAAGTCACCTGGATAGAAACACAGCACGACCCACTTGCCGAGGTATTCGGAAAGCTTCACGGACACGAATTTGCCTTGGTGATAGGCAGGCGCGGCAAAATCCGGCGCCTTGCGGCCGACCATGATCATGGGACTCACCTCCTTTACGGGTGTGGATGGGGTTTGCGCATCGGTTGTCGGGGCGGGTTCCTCCCCGACCGGCCCGCCGGTGGGACGAGCACAGCCAACTTCCATTTCTTCGGCCATTGGACCTCCTTTCGATTTTAGAATCGCACAGTCCTTTTTGAGAATACTTATCAATTTTTTCAATGAGTGGAAAGCAAAATCATCGACAGTGTCGATACCTGTTTCTCCGAACTCGCAGTTCGAGATTCCGTGCAAATGTTGCGATGGTTCTTTTCCCAGGCTGTTTTCGCGGCCATGGACCGGCGCGCGGTTGACCGGCCAAGCGAAATGTGAAAGAAAAAGCCACCCGTTTTTCCCGAAGATCCCCGCATGGATCGATTTTCGCCGCGCCTGCGGCGGCTTTCGATGGGCCGAGAAAGGAACGTTAATCGTGGCAATCAAGGATGACTCCGTAAAGGCGGAGGCGGAAAATCAAAAATCGTTGGATTTCATCCGCCAGATCGTGGCCGACGACGTGGCCGCCGGTGCTTACGGCGGGCGAGTCGCCACCCGCTTTCCGCCGGAACCCAACGGATTCCTGCACATCGGGCACGCCAAGTCCATCTGCCTCAATTTCGGCATCGCCCGGCAGTTCGGCGGCACCTGCAACCTGCGCTTCGACGACACCAACCCCACCAAGGAGGAAATGGTCTATGTCCAATCGATCCAGGCCGACGTCCGCTGGCTGGGATTCGACTGGGAGGACCGCCTCTTTTACGCATCCAACTACTTCGACCGGCTCTACCAGTTTGCCGTGGCCCTGATCAAAAAGGGCAAGGCCTACGTGGATGACCAGAGCGCCGAGCAGATCCGCCAATCCCGGGGCACCCTGACCCGTCCGGGGAGCGCCAGCCCGTTCCGCGACCGGTCGGTGGCGGAAAACCTCGACTTGTTCGAACGGATGAAAAACGGGGAATTTCCCGACGGCAGCCGGGTGTTGCGGGCCAAGATCGACATGGCCAGCACCAATGTGGTGATGCGCGATCCCACCCTCTACCGGATCCGCAAGGTGGCCCATCACCGCACCGGAGACCGATGGTGCATCTACCCCCTCTACGACTTCGCCCACTGCCTGTCGGACGCCATCGAGGGGATCACCCACTCCATTTGTACGATGGAGTTTGAGAACAACCGGGAAATCTACGACTGGATCCTCGACACCCTGGAAATCCCCCAGCGACCCCACCAGTACGAGTTCGCCCGCCTCAACCTGACGCGCACGGTGCTCAGCAAGCGCAAGCTGCTGCAGTTGGTGGATGAGGGGATTGTCGACGGCTGGGACGACCCGCGCATGCCCACCTTGAGCGGCCTGCGTCGTCGCGGCTTCACCCCCGAGGCGATCCGCAACTTCTGCGACCGCATCGGCGTGGCCCGGGCCCAGAGCACGGTGGACCATGCCCTGCTGGAGCACTGCCTGCGCGAGGACCTCAATCGCCGCGCCCCGCGGGTGATGGCGGTGCTGCGACCGCTGAAGATGGTCATCGAAAACTACCCCCAAGGCCACAGCGAAACCCTGGAGGCCATCAACAATCCGGAAGACCCGGCGGCGGGTACCCGGCAGGTGCCGTTCGGACGGGAAATTTACATCGAGCGCGACGACTTCATGGTCGATCCCCCCAAGAAGTGGTTCCGCCTGGCGCCGGGACGCGAAGTGCGCCTGCGCTACGCCTATTTTGTCACGTGTACCGAGGTGATCACCGATCCTGAGACCGGAGAAGTCCTTGAGCTGCGCTGCACCTACGACCCGGCCACCCGGGGCGGCGATGCCCCGGACGGCCGCAAGGTCAAGGGAACCCTGCACTGGGTGGCGGCCCACGCGGCCATCGATGCCGAAGTGCGCCTCTACGACCACCTGTTCACGACGGACAATCCCGACGACGTCCCGGAAGGCGAGTCGTTCCTCGACCGCGTCAACCCCGAGGCGCTGACGGTCCTCGACGGCTGCCGCCTGGAACCGGGGCTGGCCACTGCGGCCCCCGGCGAATTTTTCCAGTTCGAACGCCTGGGCTATTTTTGCGTCGATGCCAAGGACAGCCGCCCGCATCACCCGGTGTTCAACCGCGGCGTCACCCTGCGGGATACCTGGGCCAAGATCCAACAAAAGCAGTCGAAAACCTGAACAGCCGCCGTCACGCGAACTCGGCCTGAATCTGCCGCAGTATCCCTTCCACCAGATCCCGGATCTCCGCCAGTCGGTCCTCGGTCAACGCTTCAAAGCGCAAAACCAGGGCCGGCTGGGTATTGGAAGCCCGCACCAGCCCCCAGCCGTCGTCGAAAAGCACCCGCACCCCGTCGATGTCGATGACCGGATACGACCGGCGCAGGGTTTCGGTGACCCGCGCCACCACGGCGAACTTGATGTGATCGGGGCAATCGACCCGGATCTCGGGGGTGGTCACGGTTTCGGGCACGTCGGCCAGCAGCTCGGAAATGCGCCGATGGGTGGCCGACAGGATCTCCAGGAGGCGGCCGGCGGCGTAGATGGCGTCGTCGAAGCCGAGGTAGCGGTCGGCAAAAAACATGTGCCCGCTCATCTCCCCGGCAAATTCGGCCTTTTCCACCTTCATCTTCTTCTTGATCAGGGCGTGGCCGGTCTTCCACATGATGGCCCGGCCGCCGTGGGCCTCGATGTCGTCATACATCGTCTTGGAGCACTTCACCTCGCTGATGAAGGTCGCCCCGGGCTTGCGCGAGAGAATCTCCCGGGCAAAGAGAATCATCAGTCGGTCGCCGTAGATGATGCGCCCCCCATCGTCCACCACCCCGATGCGGTCCCCGTCGCCGTCGAAACCGATCCCCAAATCCAGACCACGATCCACCACGGTGCGGATCAGGTCGGCGAGGTTGGCCGCCACGGTGGGATCGGCCGGGTGGTTGGGGAAACGGCCGTCCATCTCGCAGTACAGCGGCACCACCTCGCAGCCCAGAGCGGTGAGGATCGGTACCGCCAAGGGGCCGGCGGTGCCGTTGCCCGCGTCCACGGCGATACGCATCGGCCGGGCCAGCTTGAGATGGCCCGTCAAAAATGCCGTGTAGGCGGGCACCAGGTCCATGCGCCGGTGGCTTCCCTCGCCATGGACGAAATCGGCTTCTTCGGC